>JAZDLZ010000684.1:0-13474 GCA_043801535.1 Pseudomonadota bacterium | reverse complement strand
CGGCCATTCATTGGAGTGCCATGTCACCGTCGCGCCGCCGATTGCTGCGGCGAGAATAGCACCTCGAAAGAGGAATGGAACAAGGAACTAGGGACTAGGCACAGGGAACAGCACAACCAACGGCTTTTGTTCACACCCCGTGAGGCTGACAAACTCTGTCCCGCCTATTCGGAGCCGTGTGCCCGCGCAATTCATCATGCCGAGCGCATTGAAGCCAAGGGTAGGCGACTAGCCCGAAAAGGCTACGGGCTCGACGCACTCGGCGCGGTGATGATCGTCGGCGAGGTCATTGAGTACCAGGTGAGGCCCGCCTGCGCGGGGCAGCCGTGGCAGGAACGTCTGAACCGCGAGCGTCGCCGGAGATGGAGGGGCTGACATGGTTGCCACCTACGTCGCAACGCACCGAGGAAGGTGTGGCAGGCGCTGGCAATCCGGGGCAAACCGCAGCAACACTCGCGCAGGAGTGTTGCGCAATAGTAAAGAAATAGTTAATAATACCTAGGTGTTACGAGATTTTGAGCATAGAGTCCAAGATCTGCTGTCAGCTCTCGCTGGTAGGATGAAAACCGCAATGTTGATCGACATGCGCCTAGCCCCCGTTACCAATGACGAGCTACGAGTCTATCGCGTTGTCAGCCGTGACCCTGATTACAGGCTCGGTATGGCTCTCGTCGACCTCGCCCAAGGCGCCGATTCAGACAGGGACAGCCAGCAGTATGAGCGCAAGGGCAATATGCTCATGCGAAAGGTCTGGCGAAAGGCGATCCGCAATAGTCGCGGGGTCCAATGCGGTCAACCCCAGATCCGGTCGAATCAGCCACTGGGGCATATCCGCCCTCGCTGCGGGCGCAGAGTCCAGAGCGGGAATGGGCGGATATTACAAGGTAATACCGATAGTTGCGACGATCCAGACGCAGATTCAGATAGCTATGCTGCCGTATCCTACCCTGAACTACAGATAGTCGCATCTGCCCTGGACATACTCACTCGCCACCTAACTAGGCGAAATCAAAAGGAAATTCAACGCTTGCGCGGCGCTGGTGCTCTTGCGACAATACCAGGCAATGCGAGTGCAAACCGTCGCGCCTGGCAAAAGGAGGAACTATGGCGCGACCTATGGGCAAACCAGACAGGGTCATCTCGATCGAGGATCGAGGAGGAGAAGGATCAACGAGGTATCGGGTCCACTATGTCAGGAACGGAGTCAGAACCCCCGTGTTTGTCGGATTTGGATCGAAGGATCTTGCGGAAAAGTGGTGCGCGGCGTTCGAGTGGGACTTGCAAGTTATCAAAGGTCCAACCGTCGAGGCGCTGATGCGAATGTGGGCTGATCAACAAGAGCTACTCGGAGCATGGCGAAAGCGCGAAGGTCGCAAGGGCACGCGGTCCACCACTCTATGTAAGCTTGCCCAGTTTTTCGGCAAGGATGTCCTGCTTGCCGAAGCACATAGTGTTTCATCGTCAAGACTGAAGGAGCGCTACCGAATCCGCTGCGAAGCAAAAGCGGTGAGAACGAGCAATGAGGCGCTGAAAGCGGCAAGACAGTTCTGGGATTGGACCGTGAAAGAGAAATACCGCAGGACAAGCCCAGTTGAAGACTTAGAACTTCGTCGAGGCGCACGCACAGGTGCAGATCGTCTTCACCTTACCAACGATCAGATGGACAGGTTTCGATTCACCGCAATACAAGGCGCCGCAGCGGGCGACGAAGAGGCTGTCCTGGCGTTGGCAGCTTGCGACCTTGGTCTGCGAGCAACTGAGTACATAATCACCAACAATGGAACTCCAGTGCCGACGGACTGGGTCGATAGCGGCGGCACCGTGTTCTGGTACGATGATGCAAAGTCAGGCAGGCACCTTTCAATCGAGGTCGAAGACCCACTAGCAGGATTCTTGGCACAGCTTGCGGCAAGACATCCAGGACAGCCTCTCTGGTCACACCGAGGGTGCGACTGGACAAGGGCTTGCGTAGAGAAGTACTGCGAGATAGCAGGGGTGCCGACAATCACTGCTCAGCAAATGCGCGCTAGTCACGACGAAGACGCGCTGGACGAGATCATCGAGGTCATTGCTGGCAAGCGGCACAACAAGCGTACGACAAAGCACGACTACCTGACCAAGAGACTGCAACGAAGAGCAAAGCAGGCTCTTCGCATGGCGCGTCTGGCAGGGGACGAAACGGACGGCAATTGTTCCCTCGCAAAAAGCGCTGCTGAAAGTGTTGAAGTTAGCGACGGTTACACAGGCGTCGCGTAGTCTCGCAGGGCGGCACCCTCTGTTTAGACAGGCTTCTCGCCGCGCACCAGATCCTCGTAGCTCTCGCGCGTGCGGACGACCGCAAACCGATCGCCCTTCACCAGGACCTCCGCCGCTCGGGGACGGCTGTTGTAGGTCGACGCCATCGCGAATCCATAGGCACCCGCCGACATCACCGCCAGCAAATCACCCTGGGCGGGCTTGGCCATCTCCCGATCCTTGGCCAAGAAATCGCCGCTCTCGCAGATCGGTCCGACGACGTCCGACAGCCACGGCTCCGGTGCTCCCTTTCGTCGCGCCGGCAGAATTTCGTGGAAGCTTCCATAAAGAGTCGGTCTAGCCAGGTCGTTGAAGCCGGCGTCGACAATCGTGAAGCGCTTGCTCTGGCCTTCCTTCAGGTAGAGGACCTTGGTCAGCAGGATGCCGGCGTTGCCGACGAGCACTCGCCCTGGTTCGCATATCAGGCGGAGGCCGAGTCCGTCGAAGGGGGAGACCGCCTCGACAATGGCGCGAGCATACTCGGCCGGAGCAGGAGGCTCCTCGGAGTCCTCGCGGTAGCGGATACCCAAGCCGCCACCAATGTCGAGCAGCCGCAGCGGGATGCCGCGCCGGCCGAGCTCGCGCGCCAATTCGGCGATGCGCGCAATCGCGTCCCGGAACGGCGACGTTTGGGTTAGCTGTGAGCCAATGTGACAGTCGATGCCGCAGACATCGATGTTCGCCAGCGACTGCGCAGTCTCGTATTCCGCGAGCGCTGCCGTCATGGGAATGCCGAACTTGCTCTTCTCGAGACCAGTGGCGAGGTACGGGTGGGTCTGGGGATCGACGTCCGGGTTGATGCGCAACGACACCGGCGCTTTCTTCCCGAGCAGGCCGGCGACACGGTCGACCTCGAGGAGCTCCTGGTGCGATTCGACATTGAGCGCGAGGATACCCGACCGGAGGGCGTACTCGATCTCACCCTCTTGCTTGCCGACTCCCGAGAACACGATCTTGGCCGGATCGCAGCCTGCGCGCAGCGCGCGAAAGAGCTCCCCGCCGGAGACTACATCTGCTCCGGCGCCAAGACGGAAGAAGACGCCCAGGACGGAAGCATTGGAGTTTGCTTTGACGCTGTAGCAAACCAGATGGGGCAGCTCCTCGTCAAAGGCGCCGGCAAAGGCGCGGTAGTGTCTTTCGAGAGTTGCCTGGGAGTAGACGTAGGTAGGAGTGCCAACCGCCTCGGCAATTGCTCGAAGAGGGACGTCCTCGCAATACAGATCACCATTCCGGTAGCAGAAATGATGCATGGCCGTAGTCTCTGCCTGACGTTTCCAGGGGTTTGGCGACTAGCTCGCTGCGCGTCGCCGTAGAACTGTGGCAGTGGCTTCGTCGTAGAACTTCAAGGCAGTCTCGACCGACGTCAATGCCGCCTCGAGATACAGCGGCACCACGCCCATGTTTTCGCCACGGAGGACCTCGTAGTAGCGCTGCCTGTCAACGCTGTGGATGATGGCCGGAGGATAGCCGTCACGCGCCAGAATCATGTTGGCCAGGATCCGAGCGACCTTCCCGCTGTTCTTGGTCCACGGGAAGATGCTCATGAGCTGGAAATGAGCCCGCGCCGCCCGTTCGACCGGGTGCAGGCGCCTGACTCCGTCCTCCTCCAGCCAGTCGCCCAGCTTGCGCATCCGCTGGAGGATGCGATCGGGCATGGAGATTTCGTGATAGTAGAGGCGATGGAGGGGATTCTCCTTGCGAAATGCCAGGGCCGGCGCTTCCTCGGGAGTGAGAATCGAGTAGATCTTGCGGACCACCTCGGTATTGATCGGACGTTTGCGGTTCGCTGCATACTCGTTCGTCCAATCAATGGCTTCTTTGAATTGCTTGACGTCCTGATAGCTCGGAATCAGCGAGATATCACTGATGATATTCTTGTCGATCGCTGCCTTGATTTCCGAGTAGGTGAGAACAACGCCTTCGAGGGCGCTGTCATGGTAGATCCACGAGATTTCCAGACGTCCGGCAAACTCCCGCACCAGCGCCGGAGGAACCTTCGAGCTTCGTTCGCGAAGCTGCTCGAGCGCAGCATCGAGCCTGGCGAATCGCCCTTCCGTCCCTCCAATTCCGTAGGCTACCTCTCGTGCTTTCATCCGACATACCCCAAACGCGCGATACTATAAGTAGCCAGTCGCACCTCGTCAAGGAGATCTTTAGGAGACCTGGGATTCGGAGTACTGAATCGAGATTGTGATCGACCTCACGCTATTCGTGCTTCCCCCTGGTGTGGAGGTGTGCTATCTCGGAACCATTCATGCGTCTGGAAGGAGCTCTAATGTTGCCAAAGACTGGCGTTGCCGCGGCGACCTTGCTTGTCTTGCTGGCTGGATCGCAGCCGGCGTGGGGCGACGATCTCGATTTGGACAGAGACGAGTCGAAGAAGAGAGAAGGCGGCGAAGCCGGTGACAAGACAACGCTGCGCGCTCGCCTCGAGGGCAGCAAGATCTCCCTTGGCCACTACGTGTCGGCCTATACTTTCTCGAAGGACGCCGAGCTGACCTGGAATCCCACGGTGCTCCAGCTCATAGCGCTGCAGCCGCGCTGGGAGGTCAACGACGAGCTGACCATTCGCGCGGAGCTCGAAATCGAGACGGAGCTCACCAATTCCGACGAGACCGTCTACGAGCGCGAGCCAGTTATCGGGGATCTGGCGCTCTCGACTTCCCGGGCGTTCGAGGAGCTTCCCGGCGATCTCGCAGCCAGCGTGGGAATCCGCCTGTCTCTTCCGACCTCGCAGGAGAGTCGTGCGCGCCGGAGATGGGCCGGGCTGTCTTGCACAGGACAGCTCGAGCACGAGATCGAGCTGGGCGGCGGAGTCTCCGTTACCCCGAATGTCCGGGCACGAGCTGCCTACAGCCTGGCTACTGCTCGCGAGGTTCGCTACGAGGGACCGAGCATCGAAAGGTGCAGGCCCGTCGATGGCAACTGCTCCTCGCTCTTCGATCACGAGGCGGTTCGCTCGCCAGTTGCCACGTTTCAGGAGAGCGCTGGCCTGGATCTCACGCTCACGCCCCGTCTCGAAGGAGAGGTCAGCGTCATCTGGATGCAAGGGTGGCTCCATCCGTTGAGCGAGTATCAAGGCTTGCCGGATGCCTCGGGCACCAATTGGCGCTACGTGATGAGCTACTCGATTGGGCTCGACTACGAAATAAACGACCACTTCGGTCTCGGCGCCGGGATGGAGACCACGAATCCCCAGCAGCGCCCCGATTCGAGCTCCTATCCGCCGTTCTTCAACCGCTATACCTATTTCTACATCACGGCCGAGGCCGTGCTCTAGATTTGCGCAGTCTTCGCAAGAAAAGGAAACTCCCAGAGGAGGCAGCAGATGTCTTCGTATCGTAGGTACTTCTATGGGGCCCTTGCCGCTGTGCTGCTGGCCGGCGGATGTGCACAGGAGCGCCCCGCAATCGATCGCGTGCAGCCAAACGCTCTCGACAAGGAATTGTTCCAGGGCGAATGGCACTACGGCCGAACTGTCGTCGGAATCGAGGCGTCGGAATCGACCACCTTCATCGGGGAGAACACCTTCCGCGGCATCGAGCGAATCCGCTGGGATGTCCAGGAGAAGTGGCTCTATGCCAGGAGATCCTACGAGCTCATCAAGGACGGCGAGCGAGAGGTGGCTGCCGACGGCACCATCGACGGTGCGCCGTTCATGGGCGCGATGGTCGCCACCTATCGGATCGAATCGCATTTCGACATCAAGCGCGCCTACAATTCGGCGACGGGCGAGGAGTACAACGTCATCGAGGAAAACACGACTGACCGCCCCTGGTACAAACGTAGCCACCTGAGGGTCGATTGGTCGAAAAACTACGCCTCCAATTTCGACTATATGGTCGACGACGTGGCGCAGGATCCCATCGCGTACTACGTTCAGGACCACGTCCGCGACGACGGCACCGTCGATCCCGATTACCCGATCTTCGACCCGGGCGTGTTCGACAAGAACAACGCCATGGTCGTCCGGCCGTACACCGACGTTACCAATGTCGTCATTTCGCAGCCCGGCATGGTGGATACACCGTGGGGATCCTACCCCCTCTGCTGGTTCACCGGACACGAGACCGCTGATTGCGCCGCGACTCCGGTCAAGATTCGCCACAGCTTTCTGCGCGTCGATCCCGATCACCAGTACGAGCCGACCAGGATGGCTGGTCCGTCCACCGACTACTTTGGCATCTTCCGGGTGGACCGCCTCAAGTTCAATCCGGAGCAAGGCGTGAACCAGCGCGACCGGGTCGCCTACAGCCAGCTCCACAATCTCTGGAAGCAGTGGCGGGACTCCAACGGCAACGTGATACCTCCCAAGCAGCGCGAAGTGAGACCGATGCTCTACTACGCGATTGGTTGGTCAGACGAGCTGATGCCAACCGTGCGCAGCGTGGAGGAAGCCTGGAACAAGGTGTTCCAGTATGCTGTGGCAGCAGCCCGAGAAGAGGCGTCCTACGACGGCCCGGTGTTCGTGATCTGCCACTCGCCAGTGACCGAGGAAGACAACCCGCTCTGCGGCGAAAAGGGCTTCACCGTGCGGCTCGGCGACCTCCGCTACAGCGCCGCGGCGTACGTGCCAGAATACTACGACGGCTTCAGGCTCCTTGGCTACGGACCATCTAGCGTCGACCCGCTGACCGGCGAGGTGCTGCAGGCCACGGCACATCTCTACATGTGGAACGAGAGCTCCGTCCACGGCGTTATCGAGAACATCCAGCTTCTCAACGGAGACATGAAGCCGACCGACTTCATCGATGGAGTGGACCTTACTCCGTGGGCAGAGGAAGCCGAAAAGAGCCAGCGCAACAAGCCGGTCTATTCGCAGGAACAGATTGCCTCCATCGTGAGAGCGCAGAACTTCGACTGGGTGAAGAACCTCGGCCAGATCATTCCCGACGGCGGTCTGCAATCGTTCAAGGGAATGTCGCTGCACCAGTTGATGAAAGACGCAGCCCCAGTTCTGCACGACAGGGGCGCGTTCAATGGTACCTACGACGACTCGTATGCCCGCCTCGGATCGCTGCGCGACACCTACATCGAGAACCTGCTCTTGAACGACGAGATCAAGATGGCGGCCGGTATCGACCCGGTGACCCCGGTCTCTTCTTTCACCGAGGAGATGCTGCGGGATGCCTCGGTGGCCCGGGTCGGACCGGTCCAGGCGCTCGCGACTATCCAGCGCATCAAGGACGACATCGCCAAGCGCGGCAACCTGGACGTTGCCGATACCCTCGACGATGGGTACTGGGGTCTTGCCCAGCAGTACAAGGGAATACCCGTCGAGGAGATTCGCGCCGAGATCCAGAACGACGTATTCCACGCCGTCCTCTCCCACGAGCTCGGTCACACTTTGTCGCTCCACCACAACTTTGGCGCCACTGAAGACGCGGTCAACTACTTCGACAAGTACTGGGAGATTCGTTCCGCTGCCGCAGCAGAGGACAAGGGCAAGGTCGGTCCTCGCTGGCAGGATCCCATCACCGACTACGAGCTCGAGAATCGCCTCTTCAAGTATGGCTATTCGTCGATCATGGACTACAGCCGCCTGGCGCTCGACTTCGAGCCAGGCAAGTACGATCGCGCTGCCGTTACTTTCGCCTACGCCGACAAGATCGAGGTCTACAAGGAGATCGGCAGCGTCGACCCCGAAATCTTCGAGCAATGGTCGCAATACGACGGCAACGTGAGCTACCTCGGTGACGAGGTGGAGGTCTCGCCGGGCAAGAAGATTCCTCGTCCCTACTCGTACCACTACACCAACTGGTGGAACGACATGGGTTCCAAGCTGTACGACGACGCGAACCGCAAGCTGGTCGACGTCAGCACCGTCACCGACTGGACTACCGGCATTGCCGACGTCCCCGGCGAGGGCCAGTTCTACCGGGTACCATACATCTATTGCTCGCCCTTCGAGAGCGACATTGGCAACGGCTGCATTACCCGCGACTACGGAGCAGACGAATACGAGCGCACCCTATTCCACGTCCAGGGCGCCAATACCTGGTACGTCACCCGCGCCTTCACCCGCTATCGGGTCGGCGCGAGCCCGTACAACTACATCATGAGAAATTTCGAGCGGCTGTACGGTCGGTTCAAGGGATACAACGACGTCTACAACCTCCAGGTGGGGTTCACCAAGGCGCTCTATGCGCAGTGGCCGGAGGCAGTCGACGAGTTCTTGCAGGACAGCACTACCGGTTGGGCTGGCTACGTATTGGCCGAGCAGAACCTCCTCAACCATTTGCTCCAGACTATTGCAATGCCCGACGTTTCCGGGTTCCAGCTACACACCGATCCGGGCGGACAGGAGATCTACGACGAGACGATGTTCCGCTTCAAGGACAACGTCTATACCAACATCGTCAACGCCCGCTACTTCACCACCGATTGGCGGAGCTCCGAGGGTGAGGATTGTGGAATGTACTTCTACGAGTGCCTCCACCACTTTGGCTTCTATCTGGACAAGATCATGGCGATGTTCACCCTCACCGACGTCAGCACCAACTTCGTTGCTCGCGACGCATCGGAGGACATCCGGCAATTCCGCATCAGCTTCTGGGACGACTATTCGACGGTCATCAACGACTTCTTCGGCGGCATCCTGTCCGAGGACTACTACGATTTTGCTCCTCGGCGGGGCAGCGACGGGACGATCCGCTTCCCGAACTATGCTGATCCGTCACAGCCGATGCCGGAAGGAACGCCGATCAGTCCGGCCACTGGATTCACGGTGCAGCTCTATACCGCCGTCGTTGGCATGGCCCTTCTGCAGAACAACTTCGACAAGTCCTTCCTGGATTCGTCGCGGATGTGGCTGGCTGGCTCGATGGCCGAAGCTGACAATAGCCTCGGATACGTGGAGTTCAAGTATCCGACCAATGGCTGGACGTACCGAGCGCTGAATCTTCCCAACGGAGTGGGCAAGCGCATGATTGCGCGCGCACAGGCGATGTTCGATCGCAGCAGCCTGTGCCAGACGAACTGCCAGACCGTCGACGATCCGGTGCTCAAGGCCGAAGCCGACGGCGCGCTCAAGCTCTACGTTCAGCTTCTCGACATCATGGTCGACCTCACTGGCTTCTACGAGGTCATTCCCCAGTACTACGGCAGTCCGTTCTTCCCGCGCTAAGGAGTATCCAGAGGAGGCAACAGATGTCGTGGTATCGCAGGTACTGCTATGGAGCTCTCGCCGCCGTGCTGCTGGCCGGCGGATGTAGACAGGAGCGCCCTGCCATCGATCGTGTGCAGGCAAACGCCCTCGACAAGGAGCTGTTTCAAGGCGAATGGCAATACGGGAGGACCGTCGTCGGTATCGAGGCGTCGGAATCGGTAACCTTCGTCGGAGAGAACGGAGACGCGCTCGAATTCCGTGGCGTGGAGCGGATCCGCTGGGACATGCAGGAGAGCTGGCTCTATGCCAGGAGATCCTACGAGCTCGTCAAGGACGGCGAGCGAGAGCTGGCCGCCGACGGCACCATTGACGGCTCGCCGTTCATGGGCGCGACGGTCGCCACCTACCGGATCGAGTCGCACTTCGACATCAAGCGCGTCCACAACTCGACGACCGGCGAGGAGTACGACGTTCTCGAGGAGAACACGACCGACCGACCCTGGTACCAGCGGAGCTACATGAGGGTCGACTGGTCGAAGAACTACGCAACGGATTTCCGGTTCTGGGTCGACGATGTGGTCCAGGATCCGATTGCCTACTACGTGCAGCAGGCAGCCGGCGAGAACGGCGCAGTCGATCCCGACTACCCGGTCTTTGCGCCGGGCGTTTTCGACAAGAACAACGTTATGGTCGTCCGGCCGTACGCCGATGTGACCAACATGGTCATGGTACAACCGGAGATGGTCGACACGCCCTGGGGAACCTACCCTCTCTGCTATTTCTTCGAGTACGAGACGGCCGATTGCGCCGCGGTTCCGATCAAAATCCGTCACAGCTTCCTGCGCGTCGACCCGGAGCGTCAATACGAGCCGACCAGGATGGCTGGTCCGGTTACCGACTACTTTGGAATCATCCGGGTGGAACGACTGAAGCTCAACCCGGAACAGGGTGTGAACCAACGCGACAAGGTAGCCTACAGCTCCCTGCACAATCTGTGGAAGAAGTGGCGAGACGAAAACGGCGACCTGTTGCCGCCCAAGCAGCGTGAGGTAAGGCCGATAGTCTACTACGCGATCAACTGGCCGGCCGACGTCATGCCGACGGTGCGCGGTGTGGAGGAGTCCTGGAACAAGGTGTTCCAGTATGTCGTCGCTGCTGCCAGGGAAGAGCCTTCCTACGACGGCCAGGTATTCATCGTCTGCAATTCGCCGGTGACGGAAGAGGACAACCCTCTCTGCGGCGAGAAGGGCTTCATCGCACGGATTGGTGACCTGCGCTACAACAGTCTGGTATACGTGCCCGAATACATCGGCGGTATCAAGATCGCGGGCTATGGACCATCCAGCGTCGACCCGCTAACGGGCGAAACCCTGCAGTCGTCGGTGTATGTCTACATGACTGTCGAGAGAGCGGTCCAGTCCGCTATCGAGAACATTCAGCTTCTCAACGGAGACATGGATCGAACCAGCTATATCGACGGAGTAGACCTGACTCCGTGGGCAGAGGAAGCGAACAAGAGCCTGCGCGACAACCCGGTCTATTCGCAGGAGCAGATCGCCGCGATCGCCAAGGCGCAGAATTTCGATTGGGTGAAGAAGCTCGGAATGATCGCTCCGGCGAATAGCCTGGAGTCGCTCAAGGGAGTTTCGCTCCAGGAGCTGATGAAGGACGCGACCTCGCTGATGTATGACCGGGGCGCGTTCAACGGCACCTACGACGACTCGTATGCCCGTCTCGAATCGCTGCGTGACACCTATATCGAAAACCTCCTCTTGAACGACGAAATCAAGATGGCGGTCGACATCGACCCCGCGACGCCGCTCTCCTCTTTCACCACTGGGATGCTGCGCGATGCGTCGATCGCTCGGGTCGGGCCGACTCAGGCGCTCGCAGCTATCAAGCAGGTCAGGGACGGGTACATCAAGCCCGGCGGTTTGGATGTCGCAGACTCCCTCGACGATGGAATGTGGGGCATTGCCCAGCGCTTCAAGGGCATGTCCGCCGACGAAATCCGGGCCAGCGTCAAGGAAGAGATCTTTCACTCACTCCTCGCCCACGAGCTCGGGCACAACTTTTCGCTCCACCACAACTTCGGCGGCACCGAGGACGTGGTCAACTATTCCAACGAATACTGGGAGATCCGCTCCAATACCCTCGCGGGGGACAATGGCCGGGTCGGTCCGCGCTGGTTGGATCCCATCACCGACTACGAGCTCGAGAAGCGCATCTACAAGCATGCGTACTCGTCGATCATGGACTACAGCCGTTTGTTTCAAGACTACGACCCTGGCAAGTACGATCGCGCGGCGGTCACTTTCGCCTATGCCAACAAGATCGAGGTCTTCAAGGACTTCGGCAGCGTCGACACCAATGTCTTCCAGCAGTGGTCGCAGAACGACGGCAATGCTACCTACTTCGACTCCGTCGAGAGCGAGAGCGAACCGGGCAAGTGGATCCTTCGGCCTGTCTCCTACCACTACACCAACTGGTGGCGAGACCTGGGATCCAGGATGTACGACGAAGCGAACCGCATGCTGGTGGATGCAGGCAGTGTCGCCGATTGGGGCGCCGGAGTTGCCCAGGTCCCCGGCAAGGGCAATTTTTTCCGGGTTCCGTACGTCTTCTGCTCGCCATTCGAGAGCGGCATCGGCAACGGCTGTCTCCTTGGCGACTATGGGGCAGACGAATACGAGCGCATGCACTACCATGTTCAAAGGGCCAATTTTTGGTACGTGAGTCGTTCCTTTACCCGGTATCGGGTAAAGTCGAACCCCTTCACGTATCTCCTGGATGTCTACGATGGGATCTATCGCCGGTTCAAGGGATTCAACGATACCTTCACCCTCATTATGGGGTTCAACAAGGCTATCCTCGCTCAATGGCCTGAGGCGATTGACCTGTATTTGCAGGACAGCACTTCTGGCTGGGCAGGCAATGTCTTGGCCCAGCACAACATGCTCAACTATCTGCTCCAGACGCTCGCCATGCCCGACGTTGCCGAGTACCGACTGCACACCGATCCGGGGGGGCAGGGCCTCTACGAGCGGACGACGTTTCCTTACAAGGACAACATCAAGACCAACATTGTCAATGCCCGCTATTTCACCACCGGTTGGATGGACTCCCAGGGTAGCGACTGCGGAATGTACTACTACCAGTGCCTGCACCACATCGGCTTCTATCTGGACAAGATGATGGCCATGCTCGCCCTCACCGACGCCCAGACCTACTTTGTCGGTCGCGACACTTCGGAGGACGTACGGCAGTGGCGCATCAGCTTCTTCGACGACTACTCGACCATTCTCAACGATTTCTTTGGCGGCATCCTGTCCGAGGACTACAACGACTATGCTCCTCGACGGGGAAGCGATGGGGTGATCCGGTTCCCGGACTATGCTGATCCATCGCAGCCAATGCCAGAAGGAACGCCAATCAATCCGGCAACCGGATTCACGGTGCAGCTCTATACGGCCGTACTGGGCATGGCCTGGCTCCAGAACAATTTCGACAAGTCCTTCCTGGAGTCGTCGCGGATGTGGGTGGCTGGCTCGATGGTGGAGGCCGATAGCGACCTCGGATACGTTGAGCTCGCCTACCCCACCAATGGCTTGACGTACCGAGCCCTGGATATTCCCAACGGAGTGGGCAGGCGAATGCTCGAACGGGCGCAGTCGATCTTCGATCGCAGCAGTCTGTGCGAGACCAATTGCGAAATCGTCGACAATCCGGCGCTCGTGGCCGAGGCCGACGGCGCGCTCAAGCTCTACGTTCAACTCCTCGACATCATGGTCGACCTCACCAACTCCTACGAGATCGTCACCCAGAACTACGGCAATCCGTTCTCCCCGGGCGGCTACAAATAAAATTCGCCGTCGCAGATTAACTTTAACAGTAACGCCGCCCCCCCCCCCCCGAGGGCTGACTCTTCTACAGGGTGTGAACAAAAGCCGTTGGTTGTGCTGTTCCCTGTGCCTAGTCCCTAGTTCCTTGTTCCATTCCTCTTTCGAGGTGCTATTCTCGCCGCAGCAATCGGCGGCGCGACGGTGACATGGCACTCCAATGAATGGCCGA
>JAZDLZ010000682.1:0-2523 GCA_043801535.1 Pseudomonadota bacterium | reverse complement strand
GGTCTTGCACCGCGTCCACCCCACGAGCGAAATTGCCAGGCGTGTCTAGCGAAAACAGTCTGCCACAGTCTCGACTAGAGCACCGATCGGTGTGCCGGACCGAGGCAGACGAAGCCGCCGGGGGCGTAGCCGCAAGGAGCGAGGAGGGCGCCTACTCTCGGTATGTAGCGGGGGGGCCCCGTCGAGGTCCCCTCGAAGGGGGGGCGGCGAGGGCTCGCAGCCGCCCTACTACAGACGCGCGCGCAACTATTCGCCAGTGCCAGAGCCAGTCAACGGGAGTACAATCACGTGCATTTCGAGCTCTGCCAGCAATGGGCCTTTTCCCCGGAAAGGCGAAGGGGGCGACCTAGATGACTTGTCCAAGATGCGGCACCCAGATTGACGATGGGGCCCACTTCTGCGGGGCATGTGGAGCATCACTCGGTGCAACGCCACCAGCGGCTCGTCCGCCACAGGGAGGAACGCTGCCGTCGGGAACACCGTCCAGATCGCCAAGCTTCACACCGCCCAAAGCGCAGCCGAGCACCAACATGCCGCCAGCCCGAGCACTGGCAGGCCAACTGGGTGGTCAGGGAAGCCATGGCGGTCAGGGCGGCCATGGAGGAGTGATTGGCCACTTCCCTTCGCCGGCAGGAGGCCAACCCCGTCCAGGGAATCTCTCCTCGAGTATTGCCCACGCCAGCACTATCATCGGAGGGCTGGGCATCAACCCGGCCCAGGTAGCCCCAGTCGATGCTGATCCTCTGATCGGAGCTACCCTCAACAACCGCTACCTCATCGAGGCCAAGCTTGGTGAAGGTGGATTCGGTGCCGTGTATCTTGGCAAACAGATCCAGGTCGGCAGGGAAGTTGCGCTCAAGCTCTTGCACCCGGAGATGACCAGGGATCCGAACGTCGTTGCACGATTCCGCCGCGAGGGATCGGTAGCGTGCAACCTCCGCGATGCCCACACGGTGACGACGTACGATTTCGACCAGACCAAGGACGGCGTGCTCTACATCGCCATGGAGTTGCTCAAGGGAAAATCGCTCCACGACACACTCGTCGAGCAGGCGCCACTCCCATGGCAACGCGTGCTGCGGGTAGTCGAGCAGATGTGCAGCTCGTTGGGCGAGGCCCATATGCATGGGATAGTCCATCGCGACATCAAGCCGGAGAATATCTACCTCGAGGAAAGGCCAGGCCATCCGGATTTCGTCAAGGTGTTGGATTTCGGCATCGCCAAGATCGTGGGCGGTGAGTTCGGCCAACAATCGCCGCAACTGACCGCTACCGGGCAGACACTCGGAACGCTCGAGTACATGTCGCCCGAACAGCTAATGGGAAAACAGATCGACGGTCGCTCCGACATCTACGCGCTCGGAGTCGTCAGCTACGAGCTCCTGACGAACCGGCTTCCTTTTCCCGACGCACAGGGTCCGGCTGCGCTCATCTCCGCGCAGCTCAAGAAGATACCCGAGGCTCCGAGCGCAGTCCGGCCCGATGCCCGTATCTCCGCGCCGGTCGATCGGCTGATCCTACGCATGCTCGAAAAGGATCGCGAGCGTCGCTTTGCCGACGCTGCCGATCTCCTTGCTGCGGTTTCCGAGATCCTCAGGGCAAGCAATGTCCCGCTGGCTGGTGGCGCCTCGGCCATGGTTCCTCCGACGATGATAGCCGCGCCCGCCGTCACCTCCCGTCCTCCTTCGGAGCAGGCCCGTCCGCCAGCCAAAGGCGCGCCGGCAGCCATCAGTCGTGGTGGCACGGCCGGTCCTTCTACCCTCCAGGAGCTCGAGGCAGCTGCCGGCCAGAGCCGTCGCTGGAAATGGATCGGGATCGTCCTCGCCGTCGTCGTGCTCGGTGGTCTCGGTGTCTACTTCGGACTGGTGCTCTAGCACCAAACACCTTCACGTGGATCCGTTGCCCAACAGTAGCGAATCGATTGAATACGAGCACGATTCGTTTCTGCTGGTTGGATCCACAATCCGGAGACTAGGATGACGAAATTTCTTACCCGTAGTGTCGAGCCAGGAACCCCCCGTAGCCCGAAGTCCTCAGTCGACAGTCGACAGCCGACGGCATCGGAAGGCACTCGCCGTCGATGGTGGTCTGGTCGTTTGACCGCCCCGCAACTTGCGTTGGGCCTTGCATGGACGAGCCCATTGCTCGTTGGCATCGCGCTGGTGCTGGGAGCGACCCTGCCATTGTCGTGCAACGACAACTCGGGATGCGGGGATGGGCTGAAAGAACCGCAAGAGGAATGCGACGGAATAGAGGTTGGTGGAGCCACCTGCACCTCCCTCGGGTACTACGAAGGATCGCTGTCTTGCAAGACGGATTGCACCTTCGACCTGACCGAATGTGCCGCAGCAGGTCGTTGCGGCGACGGAATCATCAACAAGAGCAAGGAACAGTGCGACCAAGACAATCTCGGAAAGGCGACTTGCGAATCCCTTGGACTGGCATTTGGTTCCCTGACGTGTACCGAAGGATGTCGCTTGGACGCCTCGGCTTGTTGCGGGGACGGACGGGTCGGCGGCGAGG
>JAZDLZ010000649.1:0-3354 GCA_043801535.1 Pseudomonadota bacterium | reverse complement strand
TGGCCCCGAAACTCCCCCCGGGGATTGTTGTGGGGCCACAAGCGAGGATTGCGGCGCAGGAGTAGGACAGTCGGCCGATAGAGGGAGTGGCAGCAGTCCTGAATGCACGGGAAGAGCGACAGGCCAGGGGCAGGTGGCAACTACAGCCGGACGAGCACGTCGATGCCCAAGCCCCAGATGTCGTCGAACATCTCATCGCCAAACGGCAGATAGAGACGGCCGCCTATCGTGAGCTTTCCGAGGTCATACTGACCGGCGAGATTGAAGGAGTGATAGTACTCGATGTCGGCGAGTGTCGATAGCTCGCCGATGACTGCGAGCTGCGGAGACAGACGTATGCCTCCGCCAACAACGAGGCGAACGAGCGTTTCGGTTGTGTCAACACCCTGCCATCCCTGCTCCTTCATTTCTTCCGGAACCGCATGTTCCACGGAGAGGAAACTGACTCCTAGTTGTGCCACTGAAGACCATAGTTGGTAGATTGGCCGGCGAATCTACCCGATGAGGCCAGCGAGGATCAATCCCATGTAGATGGTCGAGCTCAATGCTGGGTCGTTCGACGCGCGAACCAGTGCGTTGGCGGGTCCTATTCGATCATCCAACCGGCGACCGCAACCCCACCGACTATGGCGTACACCCACGTTCCGTCGACGCTGTCGGCGTCGAGCACGTCGGCGTCGAGCTGGTTGGCATTTGCGGTCCACGAGATCGTGCCGTCGGACGCGGCGTGCAGAGCGAGCCAGCGACCTGACGGTGTTCTGCCGAAGGAGAGAGCGCGGCCGTCTGGCAGTAGCCGTGCTCGGACGGACGGCTCGGCATCGATGGGGACTGCAAGCGAAACAGATCCTTCGACTGCTCCGTCGGCGATGGTACGACGCTCGACGACTGCCCAGGTAGGGGCTTCGCTCCCGGTACGAACAGCATAGAGAGCATCGCCGCCGGCGAAACGGACGTCATGGAATGAATCGCTGCCGTCGCCGCTGGATTGTGGCACGACCGCGCTCCAGGCCAGATCGCCTTCTCCATTGTCGAGAGCCAGCCAAAGGTCTGGTACTTGATGGCCTGCCACTGCTGTCCGTAGTGATTCGTCCATATCGACCGCGGTGAGCCCAACCTGCGCTTTGAGCGAGTACGCGGCCTCCCAAGTGATTCGTCCATCAGAAAGAACGAGAACCCATCCCTGGTCTATCCACGCTCCTGCGAGCGCGACTGCCCCGGTCGGACCGACTGCGATCTGGTCAACGTTCTGTCCAGCCCTGGACGAGGGCGCTTGGTAGCGAGACTCCAGCATTCCCTTTCCGTCGAACCAGGCGGCTACTGCCACCGGATCCTTGCCATCGTAGGCGACCGAGCCGGCAACCACAGCGCCGCCTCCGTCGTGACGTGCGCCAACCCGAAGCGTCCCTCGACCGGTGGACGTCCTGTTCTCGAACGCATTCCATCGTCCCTTGTAGCCCACGCTGCCACTGTGTCCATCAAGAGCAACGAGCGCACTGGTGTCAGTGTCGCCGGCAGGTACGAGCTGGCCGGCGACAAAGACCGTTCCGTCGGAGGACGCCCGGATCGCCTCCGCCCCGGAAATCCAGGCGAACCACGATGCACCGTTGAGCGACCGGCACCGGTCGCAGCCGTCGTTGGGATCGTTGTTCGCGTCGTCGCACTCCTCGCCCGCGCCTACCAGACCGTCGCCGCAACTGACCAGGCGACAACGGGCCGTGCAGTAGCCGCGATCCGAGCTCAACTCGCCGTCGTCGCACTCCTCGCCCGGATCGAGCCACCCGTCACCGCACTGTCTTGGTCGCGGATCGTCGACTGCTGGCAGCTCGCCGCACGCCAGCCCGAATTGCAGCAACAGCAACAAGCTACGCCTAGAACGTAACCGCGACAACGACGGGCTCCAGCCAAAAAGTTGGTCCAGCGAACACGTGAATAGCGACTCCGACATACCCATTTCTCCACCGGTAGCCACCCGAGAAACGACCGTGGCCGAGGATGGTTTCGCGGTCTTGGGTCGACTTTCCCGATTCGTCATCGGCGGCAACGTCGACGTTGTAGACTCCTGGGCCGTAGGCGGCCGCGACCTCGATGCGACGACGGTCGTTGGCCAACACTTCGGCGGCCACCCCGATCTCCGCCGTGAAGTACGAATGGGTTACCGTGCCAGGCGCTTGCTGGCGCAGGCGCACCGTTCCGTAGCCGACGCCAACGGTTGGCAGGAAGCTCGTCGAGCCCAGCCGGAAGCGGATTCCTTCGAGGTCAAGCCCCAGGCCAAGCCCGAGCCCGGCTCCGATACTGTCTGTCATCGGATTCAGTCGTAGCTGTCCAGAAGCCCGCAGTGTCCACTTTGGCTTCAGGACCGTGGTGATGAAGCTCCTGCTTGGCTCGGGCGGGGTGGCGGCCGCATACGTGGTGCTCGCGGAAGCGGTGCTCGCGTAAGCGGTCGCCGCCGAAGGACGCGCAGCCACATATTGCGCTGCTCCGGGCCAGACCTTGCGCACGACGTCGACAATCGGCGAGCGCAACGAGACAGCCGGATCGAGGCTGTGCGCTTTGTGGCAGGCGATTCCGGCGGTCAGCCCAAAGCTGTGCGCGAGCTGTTTCGCTTCCGCCCGGGTGAGCTTCGCCTCCCGCAGGTGGCTGTCATCGGATGCCCACAGCCCGAGGTAGACGTTCCACATGCTACCCCCGACGAAAGCCAGCAGATCGGGGTCGTCGATACGGGTGACGAGCGAGCTGAGCGCGGCCTGCACGTTGGACGTGCTCAACTCCTTGCGCACGTCGGCCGCCTCGCGAAGCTCGTGAAACACGCCCCGCTGCACGAGCTCGTCGACCACGGTGGCGCTCTGGCGCTGCTGGCTGGAGAGCGCCGCAATCTCGCCGCGCTCGAGACGGAGCCGCGCTTTCTCCAGATTGGAAAGCAGCGTGCCTGCGTTCACCGCGAAGCCGATGCTCTGGGCGCCCTGCCCCGGATCGCTCCGCGCCACTACCATCCCGACCACCCTATCCTGCTCATCGACCAGCGGTCCGCCGGAGTTCCCCTGGTTGAGCGCCATGTCGAGCTGAATCGTCTTGTCGTCCGTGTGCCCGGCAACGATGCCGCGGGCAGATTGCGCCTGCATGCGTCGTGGGTCGAGAGGATACCCGATCGCAAACACCGTCTGGCGTACGCTCAACGGTACGCCCGGAGCGAGCTCCAGGGCAGGAAGGTTGGCGTCGATGTGCAGCACCGCGACATCGTTCTCCTTGTCCTCGAGGATGAGGCGAGCCGCAAAAAAACCGCCGTCGCTGGGCAGCCGTACCACAATATGCCGCGCGTCCGCCACCACGTGATGCGCAGTCACGATCACGCCATTG
>JAZDLZ010000647.1:0-5439 GCA_043801535.1 Pseudomonadota bacterium | reverse complement strand
CTGGTTCCTTGTCCCTAGTTCCTTGTTCCCTTCGTCGTCGTCGGAATTGAACAAGGAACTAGGAACAAGGGACAGGGGGACCGAGAACGGCTAGCCCGTTGACCGATCGGGACACACCCTCGTTTTCGTCGCTCGTCCGCTAGAAAAAGCCTCTTCTGAGCCGAGCGATCTCCTGCTGAAGCTCCAGTACTCGGCGGTTGGCCTCGAAAAGGTCGCGAGTACGGCTGCAGAGCTCTCGGCGCACCGGAGAGTCTTCCTTTTCCTGGGCGGCGACAAGGTCCTCGTATTTGGCGCGCAACAGAGTCTCCTCGGTAACGTCACGCAGCACCTCCAGCGCGCCCACGCAGTCACCGGCTTCGTCGAATACTGGCACGGCGGTGACGACAAAGCGCTGCTCCGCTGGGCTGCCTGCCAAGTGGCCACGTGCTCCTGTCACTCGCACAGCCTTTCGTTCGGCCCAGCACTGCCGCGCTGGGCAGCCGGTGGTGCAGATCTCCAGATCAAGGAGCTCGAAGCACTTTCTGCCCCTGGCGTCGTGCCGGATCGCCCGGTCGTGCTTGGCGAGCTCGGCGAGGAGCTGGCTTCCCACCGCGAGAACACGATGCTGGGGGTCAATTACGACGTAGCCATCTGCGAGCGCACCAGCTATTCTTCCCAGCTGACTGAGGAACTGTCGGAGCACATCTATCATTGCTGGATTGTCAAATAGGCTTGCAGCTTGCTGTTGCAACTTGCTGGCCGCACGGAGTGCGGTTGGAGTAAGCTAGGGTCCTTCTGGGCGGAAAGCTCGGCAAGGAGTGGCCAGTAACGAAAGCAGGCGAAGTGAAGTGAAGGCCCGATGAGCTTGAGCGAAGGAAAAAGGAAACCCATCTCGGGGGCGCTCTCCTGGCACATAAAGGAGCGGCCAGGCATCACTGTCGTCGAGTTCTTCGGAGAAATCGACGAGAACGCCGATTTTTCCGAGCTTCGACGGCGGCTGCGCGGAGCAGTCTCTTTCGATCTCGGCGAAGTCCGCCGCATCAATTCTTGCGGCGTTCGCGAGTGGGTGAACTTCGTCCGAGATCTTCCCGCGGTCAGCATCCTCTCGTTCACTCACTGTTCCCCGGCGATCGTCACCCAGCTCAACATGATCTACAATTTCCGGGGCTCGGCGTTGATTCGCTCTTTCTTGGCCCCCTATCGATGTGAAGCATGCGGCTACGAGGAGGAAAAGCTTCTGGACGTTCAGAGTCACTTCCCGGTGCGGAATCAGGCGGTAGTGCCCGACTTTAGTTGCGACAAGTGCGGATCGAAGATGGAGCTCGACGATCTCCCCGATCGGTACCTGTCCTTTCTTGCAGAGCCTTGAGCGAGCTGGCACCAAACATCCTTTCGTCGCCGACCCTCGATCAGGTCAGGGCTCTCCTCGAGGGAAGTGTGGACGCCGCGGTCGTTTTGGACGGCGAACGGCGAATCCTGTACTTCAACCAGGCCTATCAACAGGCTAGCGGAAAACGTGGACGCTCGCTGGCGGTGGCGGCGGAAAACCGGCAGCGCTGCTACGAGGTGTTCCCGCTCGAGATCTGCGAACAGGCATGCCTTGGTTGTCGAGCGCTCAAGGCGGGCCGATCGCTCCGGGTCGACGAGATCCAGGGAATTCGCGGAGACGGAGAAGAGATTACTCTCATCGTCGTCGCGGCTCCGCTTGCCGACGGCTGCATCGTCGAGACCTACCGTGACGTGACCGCCGATGTTCGCATCCAGCGCAAGTACAAGCTCCTCCTGGAGCGGGAGCGGCGGGCGAACGAAACCCTGGAGAAGACCGTGCTCGAGCGTACCGAGGAGCTGCGCGCTGCCAACGAGCAGCTCCGACGGACCCAGGCTCAGCTCATCCACCAGGAGAAGATGTCGTCCCTGGGCAGGCTAGTTGCAGGAATCGCTCACGAGCTCAACAATCCGATAAACTTCGTGTACGGCAACGTGGACTTTCTCGGCAGATACGTCGAGGACATCCTGTCGTTGATCGATCTCTACGACCGAGCAGCGGCACGCCTCAGTCCCGAGGAACGGTCGCGCATCGAGGCCAAGAAGCAGGAGATCGAGTTCGACTACCTGGTTGCCGATTCCCACAAGCTCATCCGTTCGATTCGGGCAGGGGCAGAGCGTACTGCTGGCATTGTCCGCGACCTGAAGACTTTTTCGCGAGCGGGTGGCGGCGAAATGCAGGATACCGACATCGTCGCCGGCATCGAGACAACGCTGAACCTGCTGGCGCCTCTCTTGAAAGACCGCATCACGGTAGTTCGCGAATTTGGCACGTCGATCCCGCGCATTGTCTGCCATCCTGGACACATCAATCAGGTCTTCATGAACATCCTCACCAACGCGGCGCAGGCCATTCGTGGCAAAGGCCACATCTACATCGACGTGAACAAAGTGCCGGATACCGAGAGCGTCCGCATCAAGATCCGTGATACCGGTCCAGGGATTCTACCCGACGTGATCGGAAAAGTGTTCGATCCCTTCTTCACCACCAAGGAAGTCGGCGAAGGCACTGGGCTCGGGCTGGCAATCAGCGAGAGTATCGTCACTGCCCACGGAGGAACGCTGGCTTGCGAGAGCTCGGAGGGACAAGGTGCGGCTTTCACCGTAACCCTACCGATCAAGCCTCCACCAGAGAGGAGAGCATAGCGATGGTCGAACCAGTTCAGCTCCAGCCAGAGTCGAGGGCTATCGTGCTGGTGGTTGACGACGAGCCGCTCAATCGTGAGCTCATCCGCCGAGTGCTCCATCCCCGCTACCAGGTGTTGGAGGCTGCGGATGCCACGTCGGCGACAAAGTTGCTCGAGAATGGGGGGCGGCAGGTGGCAGTGATGATCTGCGATCACCTGATGCCCGGGCGGAGCGGGACCGAGCTGGCTGGCGAGGTGCGGAGCCGTTGGCCCGAGATTGTTGTCCTGCTGCTCACTGGATACGACGATGCGCCAGAGGTGGAGGTAGCCAAGCGGAACGGCGATGTCTTCTTCGTGGTCGCCAAACCGTTCCTCAATGCCTCGGTGCTCGAGGGAGTCGCGCGGGCGATCGGCGAGCACGACCGCCGTCGTTCCTGCAGTGCTCCTCTGCGCGCGTGACTCCCTTTGTCCTTTGTCCTGCGTGTAGTATGACGCGACTTGGTCTCATTCAAATGCAGGTGGGCGCAGACAGCAGGGAGAATCTGCGCGCTGCCGAGCAGGGCATCCGTGCCGCCGCCGCCGACGGGGCAGACATCGTTTGTCTTCCCGAGCTGTTTCGCACGCCGTACTTCTGTCAGATCGAGGAGCACACGTTCTTTGACCTGGCGGAATCGGTGCCGGGCCCAACCACGACCTCGTTAGGCACCTTGGCGGCAGAGCTGGGCGTAGTCGTGGTGGCGAGTGTCTTCGAGCGGCGAGCAGCCGGAGTGTATCACAATACCTCGGTCGTTCTCGATTCCGACGGTTCCTTGGCTGGGAGCTATCGGAAGATGCACCTTCCCGACGACCCTCGCTACTACGAAAAGTTCTACTTCGCTCCGGGCGACCTTGGTTTTTCGAGCATCCGTACCAAGAGTGCCGCTATTGCTCCACTGGTGTGCTGGGATCAATGGTTTCCCGAGGCTGCCCGTCTGGCCGCGCTCGACGGAGCCGAGATTATCGCCTACCCGACGGCGATTGGTTGGCATCCCGGCGAGAGGGAGCGCTTTGGCGCTGTTCAAGCCGACGCCTGGAAGACGATTCAGCGAGGCCACGCTATCGCCAACGGAGTGTTCGTGGTCGCGGTGAATCGAGTCGGCGCGGAGACCGAGGACCCCGAGGGCATCGTATTCTGGGGGAGCTCGTTCGTTTGCGATCCATTTGGAGCAGTCCTCGGAGCGCTGCCGAGTGACAGTCCTGGAGTGCTAGTAGTCGAGATCGATCTCGCGCAGATTGAAGAGACCCGCCGGCACTGGCCTTTCCTGCGCGATCGCCGGGTCGACGCCTACGGCGGTATTGTTGCGAGGTTCGGCAACCGTTGAGCGAGCCGCCAGCCGGATTCCTCATGCCAGCGGAATGGGCTCGCCATCGAGCGACCTGGCTGGTGTGGCCGCACAACGACGACGATTGGCCTGGGAAATTCGAGCCGATTCCTTGGGTGTACGGAGAGATCGTGCGCCAGCTGTGCGGCCGCGAGCGAGTGGTGATATTGGTCGAGAACCCCGGTATCGCGAGGCGAGCTTGGAACCTTCTCCGCAAGGTCGGGGTCGACAAGAGTGGCGTGGACTATCATGTGTTCCCGACTGACCGTTCCTGGATAAGGGATACTGGGCCGCTGTTTGTCAAAGACCGCCGCGGTTTGGGCCTGGCGGCGACAGCCTGGCGGTTCAATGGCTGGGCCAAGTACGACAACTGGGAGCGGGACAACCAGGTCTCTTCCTATGTCGCGTCTGTTCTCGGGCTCGCAATCCACCGGCCTCGGCTGAATGGACGTCCTGTCGTCCTCGAGGGAGGCGCGATCGACGTTGACGGCGAAGGATCCATGCTGGCAACCGAGGAGTGCCTTCTCTCCTCGACGCAGCAACGAAACCCCGGCCTCGAAAGGAAGGACTACGAACGCATCGTGGCCGAGTACCTGGGCGTGCGCACAGTTGTCTGGCTGGGCCGCGGTATTGCCGGCGACGACACTCACGGTCACGTCGACGACGTATGTCGATTCGTTGCTCCTGGTCGCGTCGTGCTCGCGGTCGAGGACGACGTTCGCGATCCCAACTACATCCCGCTCGAGGAGAATCGAGAGCGGCTGGAGGTCGCGACCGACGCCCAGGGCAGGCGCCTGGAGGTGATAAGGCTGCCGATGCCGGAGCCGTGCTGCTTCGAGGGCCAGCGCCTCCCGGTGAGCTACGTCAATTTCTATGTCGCCAATGGCGTGGTGCTCGTGCCAACGTTCAACAGCGTGCGCGATCGCATGGCGCTCGGCATACTTGCCGAGCTTTTCCCGGACCACCAGGTGGTCGGCATTCATGCTCTCGACCTGGCGTGGGGCCTGGGAACGCTGCACTGCTCGACGCTGCAGGAGCCGGCCAGGGCCTCGGACAAAGACCTGGGCCGTCAACAGCCTTCAGGAGCCGCCGCAAAATAACTTGCACAGAAGTGCTATACAAAAGGACCCATGCTGTACTTCACCGCAACAGTAGTGGCCAACGAAGATGTCGGCCCAAATGCATTTGTCCTTCGGCTGGCTGGCTGCGAGGCGCTTGTTGGCTCCAAGCCCGGCCAATTCGTAATGCTCCGCGGACCATGGGGGACCGATCCTCTGCTGGCACGGGCGTTTTCGATTCTGGCGGTGCTTTCGGACGGCGGAGCGGAATTCCTCATCAAAGCAGTCGGGAAAGGCACCGCTCTCCTGAGGCAAACCCGACCAGGGACAGCTCTTCGAGTACTTGGTCCGCTCGGCAACTCCTTCCCG
>JAZDLZ010000638.1:0-4706 GCA_043801535.1 Pseudomonadota bacterium | reverse complement strand
GAGGCGGAGGCGGAGGTGTTGCGCCCGAACCAGAACGGCGAACCGGTTGCGCTGGCGACGCGCCAGCGCCAAGCCGTCGAGCTGCCGAATGCTCATCGACAGGAGCAGCCGGTGTTGCCTGTCGCGGAGCCGCGGGTAGCGGTCCGAGGCTAGATTCACCACGCCTGCCAGCAGGGGCGACTTGGTTTCGATCCAACGGCGATGGGAGAGCCGTGACTTTGCTTGACTGTCGAGTATCACCTGTCCCTCGTGCATCAGCCCCGGCAGTTCCGGCAGCACCGGCGCTGGCTGGAAGGGTGGGCAAGTGACCTATCCCTGATTCTCGGCTGCCTGGCAACCGGCTGACCCTCGAATCCGAGGAAGACGCGGCCGGGTCGTGCCCGCCCACTCTGGGAGCGCCAGGTGCTTGTTGTGGGCTGTTTGCGACCGGCGCTGGCCGCTTGGTGGCAGGCGTTGCAATCCTGCATACTCGCGAACCACCTTCTCGGGGCTCAGCGAGCTGGCTTTCTGGTTTGGGAACGTCAGCCCTACTCGACGATGCTTGCTGTTGTCGTTGATTCTGCTGCAGGTCCGCTTGACGCGGAAAAGCCCTGTCGTCTTCGAGTTGTCCCGGGTGTTGTCCCGGGTGTTGTTCTGGGTGTTGTTCTGGCTGCTGTTCTGGTAGTTCGGCTTCGAGATCCGGCAGCTTGGAAACGACGCTGTTGCTAAGCTCGGCCGCATTCGCCACAGCCGTGGCTGCCATCTGTTCCAGCAGGAACATGTCGGTTCCGTGTTCAGCGTCAATCTTTACCCCGACTCCAGGCGAGCGGCCGGAGGCAGCGGCTCTTTCCGGGGTGATAACGTGCTGAACTACCCCTCGCACAGTGAGTCTTGTTCCATCGGGGAGCTCGATAGTCAACTCAAGGTGCGCGCCGACCGCAGGCGGACGCGAAGTCAAGAGGAAGAGGCCAGTCCGGCTCGCATTCGAGGCGGCAACCTTGGCAGCGAAACGCCAATCTGGGCATCTCAGGCTCACCCGCCAGTCAACCTGATACCGTTCGTGCTTGCGACCCGTCGGTCTGTCCGCGGACTCACTCATCGCCGGCGCGTGATACCAACGCTAGCATGCCTGGCCCTTTTTTGCAGCGAGAGTTTTCGTGGATACCATGGCAGCCATGGCAGACGAAAGTAGCAGGAAAACGAGTGCTCTGCATCGCCAATACCCAGATATCGAGGGATGCCTGCCGTGGCTCCGGCTGGGTGATTGGCCTACTCCCGTCGAGCGACTTGCCTCGATTGAGAAGCACATTGGCGGCGATCCGGTATTCCTGAAGCGAGACGATCTGTCTAGTCAGACCTACGGCGGCAACAAAGTCCGAGTTCTGGAGGTGCTTCTGGCCGAAGCAGTGTCTAGGTCAGCACAAAGAGTTTGGACGTTCGGAGCCTATGGCTCGAACCACGTACTTGCGACCTCGATCTTTGCCCGCTGTGTCGGTCTTCACGCTGGCGCTGTCCTATACCCTCAACCACCAAGCCGAGAAGCGCATGACAACCTTGCAGCACTGCTCGGCGAGCGTCCAGAGCTCTTGGTATTGCCAACATGGCTCGCAATACCTGCCGCTGCTGCTGCAATTCGGCTACGGTTTGGCCAGAGCTACGTGATAGCCCCGGCTGGTGCGACTCCCCGAGGAGCCCTTGGCTTTGTCGCTGCCGGGCTCGAGCTCTGCTTCCAGATCGCGGCCGGTGAGATTCCCATTCCGTCCCAGATAGTGGTCGCTCTCGGCAGTGGAACGAGCGCCGCTGGCCTTCTTGCCGGGTTGGCCTTGGCAAGGCGACTGGCAATTGGACTGGTCAGTGGTGGACAGGCACCAGAGCTATGGGCAGCTCCAGCAACACCGTGGCCGCTCGCATCGAGGGCATGGGTCGGATTCCTTGGCCAAAAAGCGCTGCGCCTGTTAGGGCGGATCACTGGCGAAAGCGTCTGTGGCAGGATCTCGAAAGCGGAAATACTCCAGCCGCTCAGGATTATCGGCCGCAGCAGCCGCTATGGAGTCGCGACTGCTGCCGATGTCAGATCGATGCAGACGTTCCGTGACGCAGGCGCCCCTCCACTCGATGCAACCTACAGTGTCAAAGCGGCTACGTGCCTGCTGAGCCGTCAACCAAAGGGGAGCACCCTGCTCTGGCTAACCAAGAATAATAGGCATCTTGCAATCGACAGGCAAACGGCCATGGGTCTGGCACCTCGCAGGCTTCGACAATGGCTAGAGCTGCCTACTGCCAGCCGGTAGGGCACCGAGCACCAAGTATTTCGCCGGGGTTCATCTTTGAGCATCGATCGGTCTGCCGGCGGACGGGAGGCAAACCGTTCGGCGCTCTAGTCGTCATCGGATGGCAGTGGCGCGCCAGCCATGGGCGATGACGCAGAGTGGTCACAGTCGTCACCAACGCTCGAGCCGGCGAGCTGAGCGCGCGCGGTCTCCTGAACACGAGGGGTTGGCTGCGCAGGGTCGCGTCCTCGTGGAAGCTGCTGCGGTTGCAGTGGCAGCCCTTGTGGTTGTACCGGCTGTTGTACCGGCTGTTGTACCGGCTGTTGCTGCTGAGGCATTGCCGGCTGTGATTCCGCCGGGCCAGCCTGCCCCATCATCTGCTGGAGGCCGGCGTCGGCACCGCGTCGGCGGCGTCGCCGTCGCCGTCGCCGTCGCCGCCGGCGTCGCTCTTGGGATTCCCCGGACTGAATGGTGCTATCGAGGGAATTGGATGATTGGCCTACTGGGAAAGAACCGAGAGACCCCGCCGAGATCTCCCCGGCGTCACTACTGCTACCGCCGCGGACCGCACCGCTCGTTGCTGAAGCAATGCTTCGCCGAGCGGCGTTGCCACCTGACGTTCCGCTAGCGCCAGGTGCGGTCCAGAACACCGCCAGCGCGCCTCCACCGTGTGGCTGCTGCTGTGGCGAAGGCACCGAACCGGGGGGAGCGCTCGTCCCAGGAGTGGCTCCGCCGATGCTGCCGCCCATCGCCATTCTGGCCTTGCGCCGGTGGCGTCTCCGGCGTCGGCGACGTTTTTTGCCGGATCCGTCGCCTGGAAAGGATGGAGTCCCTTGCTCCGGGATCGACGACACGAAGGAGGGTCGTGGTCCGCCAGACTGTCCAGCGCCAGCTGGCTGAACCACGCCGGCGATTCCAGGCCGACGCTGCTGTTGGTGCTCGCCGCCTCGCTGATGGTGTCTCTTCCCAGACCGTGGGCGGTCGGCGGGCAGGTCTGTGGGCGACGCCGATGCCACTGGCAATGCCGCGATCTTCATTGGACGCCGGAGATACTCGACGATCGGGCCGTTCGGCTTGGCAGGGTAGGGCGCCGTCACTTCGCTCGCCGAGGCGCTTGCCACGGGGCTCCCTTTCGTCCCATGTGTTCCGTTCGCTTGGCCACCAGCCGGCACCAACGGAGGCGATGCCACCACCAGCACGGGCGAAGTGAACGCCTGGGGAGGCGGGGAAACCGTTTTGGGCTCGGTTCGATCGTGACGATGCCGCCGCCTCCGCTGTCTGGAACCGATGTCCCCGCTACCGTGTCTCGCCCTGGACTCACGCGGTGGCCGGGAACGCTTCTTGCGCTTGAGAACAGTGATTTCCGTTTCAGACGCCGCCGGCTCCTCGGCGACAAGCTCGGCGGCAGTGACGTCGATACGCTCCTCCTCCTCGGATGGTGCTGGCTCGACAGGTGGCGGCAGAGTCGGCTCCTTTGCCGTGGGCTCGACGACCGGCACCGTGGGCGAAACCTTCGCCGACCCGCGTTCGTCGAGAGAGATCACTCGCATCCTGGCCGGAAACCAAGACCTCCGCGCCATCTCCTCTTCGTGCTCCGCACCCTCGGCCTCCGCGCTCATCCGACTGATGACATCCTCGAGAGCTTCGGCCTTCTTCGCCTCGGCCTGGGCCTCTGCGGCAGAGCGCAGATCGTTGTCGCATCGTCCGCACCGGTCTGACGCTTCCTCTCCCAGGTATTCGAGGATTATCTGGTTGCGGCATCCTTCTGCCTTGACGTAGGCAAGGAGCGCATCGAGCCGCTGTCGGTCGGCGATGCGTCGCTTTTCGTACTCCTTGGCCTTTGTCTTGATGTCATCCCTGGGCGGCAGACCGCTGCTGGCAAGCTTGAATCGTGCTCCCCGGACGTCTTCGACCCATCCTTCGTCCTTGAGGAGTGCCAGAATGGTTCTTGTCCGCTGCAACCCCACATGGGAAGACTCGGCAAGCTCCGCAAGAGTTGGCGGGCGACCTTCTCCATCCCAGGCGTTCAGGGTATCGAGCACCGACATCACCTGGCGTTGCGACGGATAGGTTCCTTTGAGGAAATGCTCCTGGATGGCTACGTCATCCGGGGAAAAGAGCAGCACGCAACGTGCTGGCTTGCCGTCCCGTCCGCTGCGACCTGCTTCCTGGGCATACTGCTCCAGAGATCCGGGGACGTGGTAGTGGAAGACGTAGCGTATGTCCGGCTTGTCCACGCCAAGACCGAAGGCGTTCGTTGCTACCATGACCAGCTTGGAGTGGGGCTCCATGAAGCGAGCTTGCTGACCATCGCGTTCTCCCTTGGACATCCGGCCGTGGTAGGTCGCGACCGGGACGCCGTAGCGAGCCAGCTCGTCGCCGAGAGATTCAACCGCCTTGACGGTGGCGCAATAGATTATGCCAGGTCGCTTCAGTCGCCTTATCAGAGCCAAGACG
>JAZDLZ010000628.1:0-4582 GCA_043801535.1 Pseudomonadota bacterium | reverse complement strand
TCCTCTGGCGGTCGCGGCAACCTGCGTCGAGATGCTCAATCGCCAGGACCTGGATCCGACGGTACGACGTGAGCTGTCCCAGATTGGCTCGCTCGCCAGCGCCGGGGATACAACACGAAAGGCCGCGGCTCTCCTGGACATCCTGGCACGGGCGCGCGCCAACGGCGAGAAGACGGTGGTCTTCTCCCGATTCCGCCGCACACTCGAATACCTGAGTGAGAAGCTGTTGGCAACGGGCGTCCCGCACGCGGCACTACGCGGCGGCATGTCCGGCGCGGAAAAGGACGCGGCAGTCCAGAGCTTCGCCGAGAAGGTGCCGGTGCTCCTCGCGTCCGAGGTCGGCGGCGAAGGACGCAACCTCCAGTGTGCCTCCACGTTGGTCAACTACGACCTGCCGTGGAATCCCATGCGCCTCGAACAACGGATCGGCCGGCTCCACCGCATTGGCCAGACCAGGGAGGTGCACGTGGTGAACCTGTGTGCAGCCGGTAGCATCGAAGAGCGGATCCTCGACGTGCTCGATCGACGCATCAACATGTTCGAGATGGTCGTGGGCGAGCTAGACATGATCCTCGGACCGATCGAGGAAGAGCGCGATTTCGGCACCCGAGTGCTCGAAATCGTCGGCACCGCGCGGGGCGACGAGGACGTGACGCAAGGATTCGAGCGACTGGGCGACGATCTGGAGGCCGCCCGCGCCGCCTACGGGCGCACCCGCGAGTTGGACCGCCGTCTGTTCGAGCGGGAGTTCGAGGCATGAGCGCGGGCTTGCTCGAATTGGCGGCCTTGGCGCTCCCGCGGCGCGGAGCGCTCGTCGAAAATGCGACCGCCGGCGCGCTGGAGGCAATCCTTCCACCCGACCTGGCCGCTCGGCTGGCACTGCCGGAGCACGTCGTCCTCAGCGAGGAGGCGGAGCTTCCCGATACCGTGCGCCTGTCCTACGGTAGCGACGTCCTCGAGCGCCTCCTTGGCATCGCCTGCGAGCGGCCGGCAGTGGCGGCGGCAACCGTACGGGCACGACAACAGGCCCCCGGCGACCTCGGCGCCCTGGCGCGCGACAAGCTCGACCCGACCAACGGCGTGCTCTCGCCCGCCGGCGAACCCGAAGCTGGCTGGGCTGGCTACTTGGTCGTGGACTACCGCTACCAGGCAGATGCCGACGAGCGTCACGAGGGACTCGTGCGGACGGCAGCCGCCGCCGAAACTCTGGCCGAGGTGCCGCGTCTCGCCGAGGTGGCGGACCATCTCGAGCTCGAGCCAGGCATCGGGCCCGTCGGTTCGCCTGGCTCACCTGGCTCACCTGGCTCGCCTGGCTCGATCGAATCGGCGTCCGCTCGTCGCCTCCTTGCACGCGCCGCGCAGGCGGCCTCCCGGCAGGTCGAAGCTGCGCTCGCCGAGATGCGGGACGGTGTGAGACGCCGCCACCTCCGCGACCGGGCACGGGTGCGAGGGTACTTCGCCGCGCTTCGGCTCGAAATGGAGGCCCAGCTCACCCGGCGAGGCGGCGGATCCGGCCAGGATGCCGAAAAACGACGCGCCAAACTCGACGCCCTCGGCCTCGAGATGGACCGGAAGATATGCGGCCTAGCAGCCCGCTACGCCATCGTTGTCCGGGTATCTCCGATCGCCGTGCTGCACCTGACAGTGCCGGTCTGGCGGTTGCCCTTGCGCCTCCGGCGACGCAAGGGGGAGCGAACCATCACGGCTACATGGTCCGCCGCCACTCGCGCCTTCGATCCGCCGGCGTGCGAAGCGTGCGGCATTTCCGCCCCTTCGTTCGCCCTTTGCGACACGAAGCTCCACCTCCTCTGCCCCGCCTGCGACGCCGCGCGCGACTCGCGCAATTCCTGCCCGGCATGCTCGCCACGACGAGCAGCCTCCCGGAAGTGATGTGATAGGGGCAACAGCCGAACATCGCCACGGCTCAATCGTTCGGCCACGACTGCACCTTCTCCCAGCCCTCGAGCTCAATGGGTGGATACTTCTCGTATCCAGACCTGTCCCGCTCCTCAAGTTCGCGGGTACGGCTTTGCTTATAGTGTTCGACATAGAATTCAACAGTCAAGCGCGCCCGTAGTTTTCCCTCGGGATACCGGTGGAATCGGACGGATGCTGCGCGGTGGGCTCTGAGCTGCTATCTTCGCCCTCACTGGCATGCTCTCCTCTCCAGCGATGTCCCTAGCCCGCGCGGCGCTCGTGACTATCCGCCCCCATCAGTGGGTCAAAAATCTTTTCGTGGCCGTCCCGCTGGTGTTCGCCAAGAAGCTCCTCGACGAATCGGCGATCGGAATCACCATCGTCGCGGTGGCCGCCTTCTGCCTGCTGTCGAGCGCGGTGTACGTTGCCAACGACATCGTCGACCGTGACCGCGACCGGGCACACCCACTCAAGTGTCGCCGGCCAATCGCCTCTGGAATCCTGCCAGTGCGCACGGCCATCGTCGTGGCTGCGGTTCTGGCTGGCATCGCTCTGTCCGCATCGGTGACGATCGGAAGCGCATTCCTCGGGATGGCGCTTCTCTACCTCTGCCTGAACGTGGCGTATTCGTGGTTTCTCAAGGAAATCCCTTTTCTCGACGTGACCACGATCGCAGTCGGCTTCCTGCTTCGAGTGCTCGCCGGGGCACTGGCCTTGTCCGTGCCTGCCTCTCCCTGGCTGTTGGCTTGCACAGTGCTTCTCGCCGCTTTCCTTGGCTTTGGCAAACGAGCTCACGAGCTAACCCAGGCCACTGCCGCTGGCCTTGGCGGTAGCCAATTGATTGGCGCAACGCGGAAAGTGCTCGTCCGCTATCGCCCCAGCCACCTCCGACTCGCTCTCTATGCCTCGGCGGTGCTCACCACGCTCGCCTACGTGCTCTACACCAAGGACAGTCGGACCGTCAGTTTCTTTGGGCACGACCTCTTGTGGACCGCTCCGTTCTGTGCCATCGGCATCGGACGTTTCCTCGTTCTCGCGACTGGCCGACCCCATCTCAGCAGCCCAACCGAGGCCATGCTCCTAGACGTTCCGTTCGTCGCCAACATGATCCTCTGGGCTCTCGCCGTCATCGCGCTCGTCTATTGCTAGAGCACCGATCGGCGTCACGGACAGGCAGGAACCTTCGGTGCCAAGAACGACATGTCGACTACCGCCCTGCCATCGACGCGCTTGGGGATGTATCCGGCATCGGGTATGCGACTGAAAAGGAACTGAATCGGCGTTCCCTCCGGAATCACTGCGGCGCCAATCTTGGGGGGAGTGAACCGCCAGTGCGAGGTGTATCCCGACAAACCACCCATGCCAGGCTGCGTCGGCTCGTCTCTGCTCAGCGTGTGGCCTGCTACACACGAGTCATGCCCGATCTCGCCAGCCGAGTCACCGGTTTCGCCACTCTGGTCGAGATCGATGCCGTAGAAGATCACACATTCCCGCCCGCTGAGATCGCCGGGCACGCCACCGATCGGCTCGTTCAAGACTAGCTCGATGACCCCGGCGCAGGTGCGTTCGTTGGTCACGATCGAAACCTGTTCGGCACCGGGTCTGGTGAAAAACGGCGCAGCAGCGTCGACGGAGAGAGCATGGTTCCCCACCGAGGCGACGGCGTGAACCTGGAGATTGTACTCTGCTCCCTGCTGGAGTCCCGTCACACTGACGGACAGGAGAGTGCCGGTAACGGTCACTGTCGGCGCCATCGGCGCGCCGTCTTCCCCGTAGACCCATACTCGCGAGCTGTTCTCGATCGGGAGGTTGAACTTCACGAAAAGCTGATCGCTCGGACCTATGACGGCTGGCGCAGTCCCTTTCCCGGCAAGACTGGGGATCGTGCTGGCGACTATCTTCAACGACGTATCGTACCCGGGATCGAGGACTACGTCGGGAACTGGCTGGCCGAGTGCCCGCATGCTGAAAGCTCTGACTCCGCCGGCGTATTCGTAGTCGCCGTCCTTGTCGGCGTCGAGCGGCGGCAGCAGGATCGCGAGCGCGTCGGACACTGTCTCGCCGAGCGCGAAGAAATCGGGCAGCCCCGACACATCGGAGTAGCCGTCGGCATCGGTCGCCGTGGCGGAGAGCATGCGACGACCTATCTCGACCGGTTCGCCCGAGCTGAAGTCGACCCACTCCACGCCTAGCTGAACGCTGGCTTGGTAGCCCACAACTGGCCGCCCAGTACTGCCGAGCACCCGGAAACGGAACGCTCCGCCATTGGGCAAGAGCCCGATCGGTCCGAGTGTTACTGCCTGGTTTCCGGTCGGAAATTCTCCGACGGCACCGGGAACCACCGTGGAAAGCGTGGCGCCGTGGTGTTGTGACGACGCGGCAACGAGCAGCAGCACGGTCCCAGCAGGGACCTTGTCGAACGCGAACGATCCGTCAGCGGACGTCGTGACGGGCGGAAACGCCTTGCCACCCGCCAATAGCGACAGTTGCACCCCGGCCAGTGGCGCCATGGTCGCCGCGTCTACTAGTACGCCGCCGACCGATCCAGTCGGCGCAGAGTTGGCCACCGTCATCTGATCGGCGCAGCCTCCAAGCAAGAGCGCCAACAAAAGTGCGACAGCAGCACGACGACACCGGCCTGCGTGTTCAGCCGTTCTGTTTGTCC
>JAZDLZ010000616.1:0-2536 GCA_043801535.1 Pseudomonadota bacterium | reverse complement strand
GGCACCGTTCTCGTGCCGACCAAATAGTAGGTAGCCAATGGGGGGACGGGGAACAACCCGTCCCCCCGGCGGCGTTGTGGGCCTGGGATCAGTGCTACAGCACGAACCGAGCCAGAATCGCCCGGCGGAGGCCGCCAGTGTCGCCGTGGTCGAAGTGGGCGAGCGTGGCCTGGATCGAGGCGCTGACGTGCTCCACCGTGGTTTCTCCGCGAGCGAATGCTGCCTCGAGCCGACGCAGTCGCTTGGTAGTTCTGCGTTTCGAGGCGCCCTTGAGCAGGCGGTGATGCTCGCGAGCGGGCTGGCCGGGGCGGGGCCTGGCGCTGGCAAACAGGCGGAAGCCCAGGAACCCGACACCAGTATGAGTGGCTTGCGGCACAGCCTGGCGTCGGTGAAGGCGCAGCCGCAGCGAATACAGACGTTCTTCGACGGCCGCCACTGCCTCGGCAAGGAGCGCCGGTGAGCTGGCAAAGAGCAGCATGTCGTCCAGGTAGCGCAGGTAGCCGGGGAGGCGCAGCTTTTCCTTGATGAAATGGTCGACCGGATCGAGGTAGGCGTTGGCGAAGAGTTGGCTGGTGAGATTGCCGATGGGCAGGCCGCGCGGCCGGGAAAGCGGGGTGAGCAGATCGTCACCGGGAAACCAGCGTGCCGGTCCAGCAGCGATCCGGCCGCCGGCCAGGATCGCCTCACACAGCCACAGTATTCCCGGATCGCGAATGCGCCGTTCGAGGTCTTCGAGGAGGATCTGGTGATCGACGGCAGGGAAGTACTTCTCCACGTCGCAGCGGGCGGCGAAGGCAAAACGGCGGCAGAGCCAGCCGCAGCGCGCGAGTGCCCGGTGCGTGCCCTTGCCGCGGCGGCAGGCATAGGTGTCGAAGATCAGCGAGCGCTCGAGGAGCGGCTCGATGATCTGGCAGAGGGCGTGGTGCACTACGCGGTCGCGATAGGGCGCGGCATGGATCGTCCTGGTCTTCGGTTCGTGTACTGTGAAGGTCCGGTACGGGCCAGGCCGGTAGCTGCGGTCGCGAAGTTGCTCTCGTAGCTCGAGGAGCTCTTTCTCCAGGTCGAAGCTGAGCCGGAGCACGTCGGGACGCAAATGCTTGCGACGCTGGCAGCGCCGGTGAGCCAGGAGCAGATTGGCGAAGTCGGCAACTCGTGCCAATCCGGCGGTCATTGCTCGCCAGGATACTGGCTGCGCCGCTTCTGCCGAGCTCGGAGCCAGCCGCCGACCATTCGGCCGACCTCGAGCAGGGCAGCGCTGGCTTGCTCGTACTGCTTGACGCTCATGGCCTGGATGTCATTGGCAAGGCGGATGCGGAAGCGCAGCTTTTCGAGGTCGACGTTGACTTGCCGGAGAATCGGCTCTGGCTCGCGGCTGTACCTGGCGGCGATGAGGTTGTCGAAGATGTCGTAGAGGTTGTTCTCGATCCGTTCGCCCAGGACGAAGCGGTGGCTGCGCGGGAACTTGGCCACCCAGGGGACGAGCTTCACCAGCAGGTCGTAGGTTTTGATGATGACCGGGAGCTCCGCCGTCATGGCTGCTTCCCGGTGGGTCGAGGGTAGGAGGTACAGATTCTGATGCCGCCTAGCTGATTGACAGAGGACGTCGGAAGCACCCCCACGTTGGAAATCCAGTGAATCAGACCGGTGCCCATGAAGGCGCTGCCACGCGAAATCGCCTGGTGCTGCTCGCCGGCTGGCGAAGAGGCGGTCCACTCGGTGACGTTTCCCACCAGATCCTCGACGCCGAAGACGCTGCGCGATGCCGGATGGGTGCCGGCCTCGCAAGGCTGTGCCATGGTGGGGTTGTTGCCGTAGGCGAGCATGGTGCAGGCGTCTGGCGGCTCCAGCAGATTGCCGTGGGGAAAGCGCCGGGCATCGGCGCCGCGGCCAGCGCGCTCCCATTCCAAGTCGGTACACAACCTGGCGCCAGGAAGACGGCCGCTGTCGCCGAGCCAGGCAGCATACGCTCGCGCCTGGGCGTGGGACAGCCACATTGCTGGAAAGCGCAGCCAGTCGAAGCACTCGGCGGACGAGGCCGGGCAAAAGCGTTCGCCCTCGTCGACGGAGGTGAGGCGTACTCCGGCGCCGGCCTTTTCCTGGAGGCGGAGCTGCGCACGCTGGGGAGTGCTCCTGCACAGCCACGTCCCGCCCGGAGAAATGCAGTGGCCGTCGCCGGGAAGGGAGAGATTGCGGGGGAGGTTCGCCGCGCGCCGGGCCGCTGGCAAGGCGCGCAGGAAGGCCAGATATTCGGCGTAGGTAGCCTCGGTGCGACCGATGAGGAAAGCAGGGAGCTCGAGCTCGTGGGCTGGCGCGGTATCGAGCCACTTTCGAGTACTCTCGTCGTCGTCGCTGCCAAAGAGGAAGCGGCCAGCCGGCACGTAGACATAGCCGGCCGGCACCTCGCTGGCACGGGGCAAGACGATGTCGAGCTGGCGGTCTTCGCCGCGCTCGAGCGCGAACGGGTAGGCGGTCCGATAGTGGTTGTCGGCAGTGGCAGTGATGAGGTACGAGCCAGGAGCGAGCTTTCGCGGGCCGA
>JAZDLZ010000601.1:0-10979 GCA_043801535.1 Pseudomonadota bacterium | reverse complement strand
CTTGGTGGTGAAGAACGGCAAGAAGACCCTGCTCAGATTCTCCGGCGGAATGCCAGGACCGTTGTCTGCGACGATCACGCGAACCTGCTCTCCCTCGACGCGGGAGCTGACCAACACTCTGGCATTGGGCAGTCCTGCCACCGCATCGAGCGCGTTGTTGACCAGATTCATTATGATTTGCTGAAGGTGCGAGGCGCTGGACACAATGCTCGGATTCGCTGCGAAATCGGTGTCCAGCGTCACCCCTTCGATCCGGGCCCGAGAGCGGGCCATCGTACACAGCTCCCCCAGGAGCGCATTCAGCTCGACCGGCTCGACCCTGGATTCGACGCGCCTGGAGAACTTCAACAAGCCTTGGGTGATGACTTTGCAGCGGACCACCTGCTCGCCGATCTTGCGCGCTGCATCCTCGATCTCTCGTCGGTCCTCCTCCGGCACCGGTCCAACGGCGACCAGGTCGCGAATCCACGTTTGCAGCGCGTCGACCGTCGCCAGCGGATTGTTGATCTCGTGCGCCAGCCCGGCCGACATCTCCCCGACTGCCGCGGTCTTGCCAGCAGCAACCAGCCGCTGTGCCAGCGTGGCCTTCTCGCGGTCGCTCTGCTGAATGTAGCGAGTCTGACCACGCGCCACCACCAGCGCAAGGACCGAGGCTCCGAGCGCGCTCGCCACCAGAATCAGCAGACCGATCGCCGATGCTCGACGGAGAGGTCCGTACACCTCTGCCAAGTCCTGGCGAAAAACCAGGAGCCATTCGGGGTCGTCGAGCCAGGTGGTAGTGCACAGGTAGCGTCTCCCCTGCATGCTCAGCTCGCGCACCCGAATACCGGCATGCGGCCGCAGGTCGGGATAGCCAGACGGGCTGAGGAGCGCGCCGCCAGATGCGGTTCTCGTCTGCTGCAAGCCGGCCCGATTGATGAGGAAGAACTCGCCAGTCCGACCGCTGCGTGCGCCCTCCACCAGGCGACCGAAGAAGTCGCTATTGATGGTCGCCCGCAGAATCCAGGAACGCTCTCCTTCTTGCCGCCTCACCGCGATGATGAAATGGGGCACTGCTCGGAATCCTTCGAACACGTCGCTAATGTACACCCCACGCTCCATCACCTCGGCAAACCAGGGCGCGTCTCGATAGTTGCGTCCGACCAGATCGAACGGACCAAGGTAGGTCAGGTGCCGGCCATCGGAATCGACGATCCCCACGTCGGTGAAGATCTCGTTGCGTTCCTGGATCACCCGAAACACCCTCTCGAGGTCTCCCCCGAGGAGCTCGTCCAGCGAGTACTGATTGGCGAGGATGCCGAGCTCGGCAGTTCGGCCACGCAGGAATGCCTCGATCGAATCGCGGTGGTGGCGAACCAGGTGAGAGTGCTGCTCGACGACAATCCGGCGGTTGAGACCGTAGAACAGGTACGAGGAGGTGGCGCCGGCAATCAGGAGCGGCAGCGCTGACACCAAGACCATGCGTCGAACCAGACTGCGAAACAGTTGCCCGTAGTCGCTGTGCCGTGCTGTCCCTCCCTCTGGATAGCGCTCCGTCGGTTCGGGATGCCTCATGGAGCCTCCGGGTGCAATGTAGCTGCCATCTCGACGATCATCGCGCTCGTGCTCGTGCTCGATCTGGGGGGTGTTTGGCAACGGATCAGCTCCGAGCGCGATCCCGACCCACTGCACCGGCTGCACCCACTGCACCCACTGCCGCCGCTGCCCTGATTTCCTCGATCAATTGCTCGGGCGCGATCGGTTTGAGCAGAAAATTGAACGCCTGCTCGCGAATCGCCGCCAATCCAGCCTCGGCGGTCCCATGGCCGGTCAACAGGATTACCGGAACGCAAGGCTTCGTCTCGCGTATCCGCCGCAACGTGCTGAGCCCGTCCAGACCAGGCATGCGCAAGTCGAGCGTTATCACGTCAACCTGCTCGCGTGCCAGAAGCGCGAGACCGTCCTCCCCGTCTACCGCGATGATGGCGCTGATTCCGTGACGGCCAAGGACTTTCGCCAGAGTTTCGCGAAAGACCACCTCGTCGTCGATTACCAGGACGGAGAGTCGCCGCTCTTCGATCTGTTCGTCCGGCTGTTCGCCCGGCTGTTCGCCCGGCTCGATGGCCAGCAGCGACTGGCCGAATGCACCGTCGGAATGCTGCTCGCCGACCGCCTCCTGGGGAGCATCTCCGCCTTCCGGGGACCGAGCGTTGCGCCGGGGTGCTTCTCTACAGCTCGTGCTCGTGCTCGCGCTCGTGCTCGTGCCCGCGCGATCGTGCTGGTCCCGCGCGGATTCCGTCGTCGTCTTGGAGTCGCTCGCTTGGCACCTCCCCTGCGCCGTGGCCACGATCGTCTCGCATAGCGCTCGCACGAGCTGCCGAGCGCTCGTCTTGCGTGGCGCCAGGATCTGGAGTGGCGGATCGATCTTCGTCCCGAGAGATGGCTCGATTTCGAACCACCGGGTCGGCATCAGCAGCCCATGAAGCACGGCCAGGCAGCCAAGCGCCAACAGCAGGGTGCCAGTCATCAGCAGGATCGGCGCAAAGACGAGACTCACCAGCACGACGACCAACCCGGCGACAATCTCAGAGCGGCGAATCTCGCGGCGAGACCGCAGCCCTCTCACTCTCGACAAAGGCAGCTCGTCGATCCTCGGTTCGAAAAGGTCGGGATGCCATTCGGACCTCACGCAGTTGCCATCTCGACGATCTTCGTGCTCGTGCTCGCGCTCGCGCTCGCGATCGATCAGGGGATTGTCCGGCAACGGATCGACTCCGGGTGCGATTCTGACCCGGGCCGAAGCCGGAAGGGTCGGCGAGCTCCGAGAGGTGGGCGCCTGGGTGACGGCAGAGACCCGGACGAGGCGCCTGTCAGTCAGATACAGACTGGTGTTCTCCTCGTCGAGCTCGCGCAGAACCGAGCGATTGAGCTTCAGATGACCACGGACCACGTGATGGACGGCAAGCACCCGTTCACCAGGACCCAGTCTTCTCTTCACGAGCTCGAGGAAGTGAGCATTGATGGCTTCCGCCACCTCCCGAAGGAACGCTCGCTCGGTGAGATCGCCAAGGCGGCGCTTCTCGCCGAGCGCTTTCAGCCGGCTCCTAATCATCGAACGGATAGCTGCCGGGCGACACCTGCGCAACCCGGATGCTCGGTACCAGAGTGATAACGACCGCCAGCACCAGGACGAACGCCACCACGAAAGCGAACCATGGATCCCACTCGACGATTGTCGAGTCATAGAGCAGCCAGAGAAGAAAACCGTAGAGAATGGAGTTGCACACCACCTGCCATAGCTTCGACATGGCTACCTCCTCGTACTCCGGCCGACCATCCGGCAGGCGTGCGGGACGTCCCGCCACCGCGAATGAGTCGCTTCGGCAAGAAGACTAGACTCGTCCACGCAGCCACACCTGATAGATGATGCCTGCGCTGCCCAGGGAGACCACCAGCAGCAGAAGCCAGAACCCCCACATCGAGTCGAGCAATCGTTTCATCGCGAACCTCCAGAAGAAGCCGCCGCTGCCACTGCACCGGCTGCCACTACACCGGCTGGCGCAGTCTCGACGGGAACGACCAGCGGAACCACCCACTCTGGCACCCATCCTCCCCGGCGAGATCGGACGGCAAATATGACGAGCGAAAGAATGAAGAGACAGAGGAAGATCATTTCTCCCAGAGTCAGCATGACTGCCAGGAGAGAGAGCAGGCTGACCGACTGTCCGGTGATGACATAGGCGAGCCGCAACGCAGCCCCGCACGTCGCCAGGATCAGCGAGTAGCTCAGCACGTAGCGGATTGCCGGTCCGCGCACGAAGGCGGTGGCAATCGAGCCTACCTGAGCCCCGAACATCGCCCCCGACAACATGAAGACCACGGCGATCAGGTCGACGTTGCCTTCGATGGTGTGGCGCAGCGCGCCGTAGCCGCCGGAGAAGACAATCTCTACGAGATCCGTGCCAACGGCGATGTGAGTCGACGCGCCAACGATATAGACCAGCGCCGGAACTCGGATGAAGCCTCCGCCGACCCCGAGGAATCCGGCGAGGACCCCGGTCACCAAGCCAACCAGGACGATGACCCACATCGATACAATCACGCGCGCAGTGCGACAGCGTACGATTGGGGCAAGGGGAATGCGCTGAAAGATGGCTGGCAACGAGCTGGTCTGCACCTCGCGCGCTACTACCTGACCTTCTCGCGCCATCTGCTGCATCTTGCGGTGCGCTCGCCGAGTCTCGATCTGGGTGTAGAGAAACAGCCCCAACATGATCACCACCGAGGCCATGAGCAACACCACCCCCGAGAGTCCGAGCTTCTTGAAATAGACGAGAAGCCGAACTCCTAGCTCCACTCCGAGCATCGTGCCGGCAACCATGCTGAGCGCCAGCGTCCAGTCGATGTTGCCGAGCTGCCGGTGACGTACCGTCGATACGATGCCCTTGCCGGCGATATGAGTCATGTCGATGCCCGAAGCCATGTAGCCAGGGAATCCGAACACGATCAGCGCTGGCGTGACCATGTAGCCACCGCCAACGCCGATGAATCCGCCGACGATACCGACAGTAAAACCAACGAAGACGAGGAGAAAGATGGGCGCCTCGACGCCGGCAACTGGAAAGTCGAACATCGCTTGGCTCCTTCCTCGGTCTCCTAGTGACCTTCGAAATGCTTGATCTTCTGAATGCGCATGCCCAGAAGATCGGTGAATCCCTCGGCCATGAAACCAAGGCATATTCCGAGGGCAAAGACGATGCCGACGTTCCAGGGCGCGGACCACGGATTCGTCTTGACGCCTTTGTGCTTGAAAGTGTCCTTGAACTTGAATCCCTTGGCCTGCTTCACTTCCCAGGGAATGCGAACGACTATCTGGTTTTCCTCGAGGGTGGCCCGCCTGCCCTCCTTCAGTATCGTCTCGGCGATCACCCCGTTCGCATTCCGCGGCAGGCGCTGGCCTTTCTTGACCGGGACCGCCTGCAGTCCGTCGATCTGGGCGAAGTCGCCAATACCGAGAACGACTGGATGCTCCTTGGTCGCCTCCCCTATCCCATCGGCGTCAATCGCATAGCCGTCGACCGAGCTGCGGTGGTAGTACCAGCCGGTCATCTGGCCGGAACGAAACGAGTGGACTACTAGTCCCACTACTCCAGTCGAGGCTGCAACCCAGAACAGGAACTTGATGGCCGCCCGTACTCTTGTTGGTCCTCCCATGGCTGTCTCTCCTCTCGAGGCTGGTGGTCGAAGTACGATTCCAAGCTTGACCTAGATACGCATGATCAGACGAGCGCCGAAAAAGTGCGCCGATCCCACCTGACTGTTCTTGGTAGTGGGATCGCTGTTCTCGGAGCTACCGCCACTGACGAGCCCGCCCGTCTTGGTAGCGTCGTCGAAGTCCGGTACGAACAGATAGGTGTAGTCGAGGAGCAGACGGGCATGGTAGTTGATCGTCCAGTTGAGCCCGAACGTGGCCTCGTGAAGCTCCCTGGCGCCGTCGAGAACGACCGCGGTGACCGTTGCCCCGCCGGCAGCAGGCAGCGGTCCCTTGATTCCGGTGTCGTCCTCCGGCGCGAACCCGGTGACCTTGCTGGTGGCGGTGAAGAGGGCGTGATCGTCGTCGGGCACCCAGATGCGCGAGGCGCGAGCGAGAATCTCGAGCGCGCCCCATCCATCCTGTCCCTTGACGATCGGCCGGCGCGGAGTGGGCTGACGCCAACCAAAGGCATCGAGCGATTTCTTCTCGCCAGTCAGAAACCAGCTCCCGAAGAACGACACCGCCTGGATCGATCCGGAGAGCTCGAAAGGCGACCCGCCGGTCAGCGACAGCAAGTCGTGGCGAATCCTCTTGGTGCCCTCGAAGAGATCATGATAGACGCTGATGCCCTTGTAGTGAATCGCCGCCCATTCGGCGCTGAAGGTGAACGAGTCACGCAGGTAGTGCAACTCGGCACCAGCCCGGCTCTTGGAGTCGATCGTCGCGGCAATCGAATCGGTGTTGCGACCATTGGTGCCTAGCACCTGGTCGGTCCGCCAGCGGAAGATCAAGGACTCGGAATCCGGCGCCATCATCCCGCGGGTCTCGAATCGACGCAGTGGGATCGACGTCCCTTCCCAGGTTCCGCCGCCGGCAAGGTACAGTCCCTCCAACCAGCGCGGACCGACCCGACGGAAAGGTTGCACGAAGAGGCGAACGGCGAGCTCCTTGCCATCGTCGTTGTCGCCTTTCTGTCCGTCCAAGTCTACTCCATTGCCATTGTAGATCCCCATACTGTAGGTCGCCGCATCGTCGAGAAGATTCCCCCACAGCATTACCCCTCGGTCGAAGAACGGATGAAGCGGCTCGGCAATGTAGCGCTCCATGAAATCGACCTGGTTGTCGAGGCTGAGCCACTGAGTCGAGAACGGAACCTTCATCTGTCCGGCGCGCAGCCGAAGGGACTTGTGAATATTGAAGTCGACGAACGCGTTGCGAACGTAGGCTTGATCCTCGAGCGCCGCCTGAATGCGGACGTCGGCGACTTGAAAGAGCTTGGCGTTGAGATCGAGCCGAGCCCGGCGGATGTCGAAACCCGACGGATCGCCCGCGGTCCCGTGATAAAAGCGTCCGTCGAGCTGGGCGCTCGCCGCGATCTTCAACTCGACGGCGCTCGCCGAATTGCCGAGAGAAAAGCCGTCGGAATACGCCGCTGTCAGAGGCAGTACCGTCTTGCCGCCGCCTGCTGGTACCGGCGGTACCGGCGGTACCGGTGGCGGTACCGGTGGCGGTGGTGGCGGCGAATCAACTGGCACCGGTGATGGCGAATCAGTCTTTGATGTCTGGGTCGGCGGCGGCGTCTGGCCGAATGCACCGGACAGACCTGGCGCCAGCATCGACAGCAAGCTCACGAGCGCGAATACCAGCGAGCGACCGATGCTACGAACGTTTCCTGTCTTCGCACGCCGCGCATAGACGATCGGTAGTCCCGCTCGATCGCCTTCTTCGGGGAAGCCATTCCTTTGACAGAGCTCTCCCCCCTCATTGACGGCCCGCTTCATTGAGGATAGTCCTTTCCCGTTTCGGACAAACCCGCGCTGTGCCCGAAGCCGCAGCCTCGGCAAGCAAATCGCGTGCCCACCAAACGAATCACCGTTTCTGCGTCGAAACGCCATAACCTGCCGAGGCAGGGAGCCGGTATCCTCATGAGACAGAACGTCTCACCTCGTCGTGCTCCGGCATGGTTGCCACGGAGAAAAGATCGTGTGCTTCTGCCGCTTGGCGGATCGCAGGGAGGTTGGGACTCTTTGTCCCACCGACGCAGCCGATAGCGCTGCCGTCGAAAGTGCCAACTACCACGTGACCGGCACACGGCTGAAGCTGCAGGGCATGCGCTGGGACGCCGACGGCGCCGCAAGGATGGCCGTGCTGCGCGCTGACCTGCCCGGCGACAATTACATCGGCCAATGGGAGGAACGGACACGACGCCTCCTGGCTGCATGACGGGTGTGTCCCGATCGGTCAACGGGCTAGCCGTTCTCGGTCCCCTGTCCCCTGTCCCTTGTTCCTAGTTCCTTGTTCAATTCCGACGACGACGAAGGGAACAAGGAACTAGGGACAAAGAACCAGGAACTGGAACAGCCCCCCCCGGTACGGCTCGCACCTGAATAGGCGGCCGGAATCCCGGATCAAATCAATCGGTTGGCCACCGTCGATCGAGCAATCGCCGTCGACTCTCCGGGACACATTCTGCATGACTCCGATCGCCGGGAACCGCGCCCTTCGGCAAACACGCACCCTAGATCTAGAGCACCGACGGTGCTCTAGGGGTGCTCGACGCAACGTGCTCGTACACCTTCTCGGCAACGAAGATTTCGAGGAGCTCGGGGTCGAGCTTGCCTTCCCTGGCGTCGGCCGCAAGAATCTCCAGCGCTCGGCTTGGCGGCACCGCCGACTTGTAGGGACGGTCGGAAGCTGTTAGCGCGTCGTACATGTCGGCGATCGCCATCATGCGTGCAGCGGCCGGGATCTGATCGCGCCGCAGCCGTTTGGGGTAGCCGCTGCCGTCGAGCCTTTCGTGGTGCGCGGCGGCAATGCTCGGAATGCTCCGGAGAGCTCTTCCCCAAGGGATTTGCCCGAGGAACGTGCAGGTGTGAACGACGTGACTCTCGATTTCCGATCGTTCTTTTCTGGTCAACGATCCCCTCACGACCTGAAGCATCTCGAGCTCGTGTGGTCGCAGATAGGGCATGGTTCGATTGTGCCGATCCAGGTAGGTGTGCTGCGCGATCTCGGTGAGGCGCTCGAACCCGCCGTGATCGAGCACGGTCGGCTCGTTAGCCTTGATTATGAAGGCTAGCTCGTCGTCCACTTCCTCGAGCCGTTTGTCGCGTTCGCCCTCGAGGAGTGCCAGGGCAGGGCGGAGGATTCCTCTCTCGTCGAGCTCGAGGGCACGACTGAGCTTGAGCTCGGCGTACGATAGCTCGATTGCCTTTCTGATCATCTCGAAGCGATTGAGGATGATGTCGCGATCGTGCTCGAAGAGTTTCTTTCCCTTGATCAGAATACTCTCTCGGACTCCGACCTTGCCGAAGTCGTGCAGCAAGGTGGCATACTCGATCTCTTTGAGCTCTTCGTTGGTGACGTCGTAGGAGCTATAGGAACCGGAGCGCACCCTGCTGGTCGCGCGCGCCAGCTCGAGGGTCAGCTCGGCGACCCGCTGCGAATGGCCGGAGGTCGTCGGGTCTCTGGATTCGATGGCGGATACCGACGCTCTCACGAAGCCTTCGAAAAGCTGCCGGATGTCGTCGTACAGGAGGGCGTTCTCCAACGAGATGCCAGCCTGCGACGCGAGATTCGCGGCAAGGTCCTGGGCTCGCGAGTCGAACGGCACGACTTGGTCGTCGAAGTCCTTTGAATCGCGGAGGATGCTGTCCCTACGACGCTTCCGGTTGATCAGTTGGATTACTCCGATCACCCGGTCGCGGGCGTCGATCATCGGTACGGTGAGCACCGAGCGAGTGCGGTAGCCGATTTTCTCGTCGAATGCTCGGTTGTGCTGAAAACCCCAGGCATTGTTGCCGGTACCAGGTACGTCGAGATTGTAGAGGTCGGGGATGCTGATGACAGTGCGAGAGAGAACGCACCGTCCGACTATGGAGCTCGGGCTGACTGGCAGGGTGAACTCGGTAAAGTCGAGCTTGACGCTGTCGTTCTGCGAGATCTTGAAGCGAAGACGTTGTTGGCCATGCTCCCCGGTGTCCTCGACCACGTACACCGAACCAGCGTCGGCACCGGTAACATCCCGCGCCTTCTTGAGTATCAGCGCGAGTAGCTTGTCGATGTCCCGTTCGGAAGAGAGGGCTCGCCCGATCGCATTGAGCTCGTCGAGTTGGTAGCGATATCGTTCGGCGAGAAGCTCGCACTCGGCAGCCCGGCGGCGAACGCCAAGGAGGTCGTGATAGCTCTTGAGCAGGATTGCCAACCGCTCGTGGCCGATAGGTAGAGTCTGGCAGGTGATCTCCGCCTGCTCGTGCAGCTGCAAGACCGCGCCAGCAGCGAACTCGGCGTCAGTGCCGAGGAGAATGAGAGGCGAGTAGCCAGAACGGGCATGTACCAAGTACGGCTGAAGATGCGCCGGGTTCTGCCAGAGCTCCTGCCAGACGAGCACCAGGCTGCCTTCGCCAAGCGCGATCTCGACGAAGCCCACGCCGCTGGAGCGAACCTGGTAGCACGACAGCTCTGGATTCTCCGCAAAAAGGCACAGCAGCTCCTGGGGGCTGGCAATACCTCCAGACACGATGGGCACTCTCATTTCCCGCGAGCTCATGGCGATACCGTTTGCCCGCCAGTTTACAAGGCTTTACAGACGGAAAGCTAGTGGTCGGCTTCGATCTTACGGTACATCCGGTTCGGGGGTTGCCGAACGCCGTCGAGCGAGAGAAGGCTACCTGTTGGAATGCCAAACAATGCCTCGTTTTCCCGCAGATAGGGCTCGACTAGTGCCCAATCGGCGTCGGACAGGGTGGTGAAATGACCACCGTTTAGTTGGCAATCCTCGACGAGACCACGGGGGTCGCGGAGGTAGATCGCCCCACCGGAGGCCAACGAGAACAGGTTGTTGCCAGGGTAGGGGGTATCGAGCTCGTGGATGCGCCCGCGATCGTCGACAGCGATGCCGTTCAGCACTACGAATCCACCGCCCTCGAGCGGATCGCCGGCCATGAAGGATTCGGCCAGGTAGTCCAGGCAGGTGCCATTGATGACTGCGCGCGGCCTTCCCACTGCGTTGATCAGTGGACGTCCGGCAGCGGAACCGAGCACGTACACGGTGCCGCCCTTGGCTCCGTAGAGGAACGTCTGGCCAACATCACCGTGAATCACCAGCCGGCCGTTCTTGAGTATCTGGCCCACTTGATCCTGCGCGTCTCCGTGGACGATCAGGTCGCCTCCGTCGAGACCAGAGCCCAGGTAGTCTCCAGGGTCACCGAATACGTCGAGCTGTACGTCTCTCGTGTTCGGACCGAGACCGCAGCCAGCGAAGCGGCCGCCTTGCCAGTCGAACGCGACGAAGTGTCGCCAGCCAAGTTGGTGCGCCCGGCACAGAAGGCGCGCCGCACCCTGGTCGCCTTCGGCGGGGAAGCCTCGGGCATCGATGACGAGAATCGCCTCGGGAGTGGCTGGCGGACGGAGATCGGTCTGGCCAACGGCGTCGATCCGCCGGTAGCGCGAGGGGTGGGAGTCGCGGAGCCCAGGAATCTGGCGTAGCACCATGTAGAGCGTGCGGTCGACAGCGGCAACTGTCGTCGAGCGTTTCATCCTCGATCCCAGGTCGAGCCGCCGGTCGCGCAGCAGCGCCAGGATGGCGATGCCATTGGCGAGGGAGTCGTCGCTGTCTCGGCATGAGCCGGCAATGCCTTCGAGCCAACCGGCGAACGCTGGCAAGGGCGAGCTGTCGCCGTTCCTGCTGGGGTCCACGACACGCTCCAACGCTTCCAGTGCTGCGCCGTCCAGATTCGCCGGCAGG
>JAZDLZ010000557.1:0-5529 GCA_043801535.1 Pseudomonadota bacterium | reverse complement strand
TCTGCCGTGGGACGATGGGTCGTGTGAAGGATTCGGAGTTCGAACGACGATTCCTCGAGTTTGTCTACACCACCGATCAGCCAATAACACCGCCGGCGCTTGCCTTCTTTGCTTCCGTTTCGATCGCCGAGGCGGAATCCCAACTGCAAAAACTGGCAACGCGCGGGGTGATCAAGCTCGAGATCGACGCCAACGGCGACCTCAACTACCAGATGCTGAACCGGTCGCCAGTGCGACCGGCACAGCCCAGCCGCCCAGAGGGAGAAGCGCGCTCGCAAATCGAAAGCCAGGATGCCCAGGCCCAAACCCAGGCCCAGGCCCAGGCCCAGCTGTCGCAGGCGGGGTCGACAGGGGCTGGCTATCCGACGATCACCATGCAGATTGGCGGTTCCTCGTCCCAATCGCCGTCGCCATTGGGCGGGCCACTCGCCGTCGAGACCCCGTCCCAACCCTCGGCCGGGATCCTGGTGGAGTCGACGGTCATCCCGTGCCCGTTCTGCGGCGAGAGCATTCTTGCGGTTGCCAAGAAGTGCAAGCACTGCCACGAAATCATCGATCCAGGATTGCGGGCCGGTCGCCAACCGTACGTGAGTGTTGGCATCCACAACCTGCCGGTCCCAGCGCGTTTCCAGGGCAATGCTCTCACCACCAGCAACCAGCAACGCAACAACGCCCTGCCAGCACTGCTATCGTTCCTCTGGCCTGGCGCCGGTCAAATCTACTGCGGCCGGGTAGGCGAAGGCTTGGGATGGATGCTGGCCACTGTGTTCGGCTACTGCTTCTTCTTCGTTCCCGGTCTGATAATCCACATTCTCTGCATTATTTCTGCTTCCAAGGGCGGCAAGCACCAATAAGGTCGAGGGTCGAGAGCCAGGCGGTTCCGGGCGAGTCTGGCCGGTTTCAGTCGGTTCGTGACGAAAACGCGTCCCGTCGCGCCGCCAACTTCTGACGCTGTAAGGCTTTGGTCTTCAGCGATGGTCGGAGCCAAGTCCTTGCCATGGTGCGGCCGTGCAGACGCCATCGGGCGGATCGCTTCCACAGAGGCATCGACTGCTCGTCCAGAAAACGCAACACTTTCGCCGACATCTGCCAGCCCAACTCCGTCTTCAGCCGAGGTCCCTGGCTGATGCTCTGCATCCGCTCACGCTCACGCTCATTCGATGCCCAGAACCATAGGATTCGCATGGCCTAAAAGTCCGATGACCGCTCCCTCCTTCGGCGAATCCAGTCCATCGCAGGGTTTTGGCGAGGGACTGCTATCGATGACTGGTAGGCAATCGACTGACGTTCCAGTAAAATCGATTGGCAGAAGGGCCATCGAGATGGGTGCGGCGCGAGAGGACCTGCTCATTTCCCAGGGGAGCATGGTGGATCACTATCAGATCCTCCAGCTCCTCGGATGCGGTGGAATGGGCGAGGTTTACCTGGCGCGCGACGTCAAGCTCGGGCGGCGGGTGGCTCTCAAGATGATTCACCAGGACCGTCTGCCATCGGACCGAGATACTGTCGAACGGTTTCTCGAAGAAGCTCGAATCACTGCCAGCTTCAACCATCCGCACATTGTCACCGTGTACGGCGTCGGCGAATACCAGGGTAGCCCGTACCTGGCTCTCGAGTACGTCGATGGTCAGACGCTCCGGCAGCGCATGAACGAGGAACGATTGGCTGCCAAGGAGGTCATGCGTATCGGTTTGGCGATTGCCCAAGCGCTGGCGGAGGCGCACCGTAACCGGGTTCTCCACCGCGACCTCAAGCCGGAGAACGTGATGATGGGTCGGGACGGCAGGCTGCGGGTGCTGGATCTCGGGCTGGCCAAGTTGCTTCCTGCCGAGAACCAGGCCATCGACCCTGCCGTGGCAGCGCAGCTTGTTGCTTATTGCGGCGAGGATTCCGCCTTCGGCGAGGCAACTATCGTGGAAATGGTGAGGGCGGATTCGTTCAGTGAGGACTCGCGTGCGTCACGGCGAGGTGTGCTCGCTGGGACTCCGGCCTACGTTGCGCCCGAGGGTTGGAAGGGAGAGCAGATCGCCGAGGCAGCAGACATCTGGGCTCTCGGGATGGTGCTCTACGAGCTCTTGGTTGGCAGACGTCCGTACCAGGATATGCCGCTGCACGTGTTTCCGTTTGTCGTCGCCAGCTCGCTCGTCGTTTCGCCAGCCAAGGGACCTGGTATTCCCGAGGAGCTTTCGGACCTGATCGCCCAGTGTCTGTCCAAGGAACCAGGAGGGAGACCAACCGCCGAGCACGTGGCAGCTCGACTTGGCATTCTGCTCGGCCGCCGTTTCTTGGAGGGCGCAACCAGTCCGTTTCGCGGGTTGTCGGCATTCAGCGAACGGCACACTGATCTGTTTTTCGGCAGGGATGCCGAAGTAGCCGCGTTCGTCGAGCAACTCCGCGAGCAGCCAGTTCTCAGCGTCGTAGGACCGTCGGGAGCCGGCAAAAGCTCGTTCGTGCAAGCAGGAGTCATTCCGAGGCTGCGAGAGCAGGGATCATGGCTGGTGCTTCGTCTTCGACCCGGTAGCGATCCTTTTGGGGCGCTGGCGAGCTGTCTTTCCAAGGATACCGCGAGAGTCACCGGTGGAGCTGATCCGAGTGCCAAGCCTCTCGACTTGCAGATCGTTGCCGATGACCAGGCTCGTCTTGCGGCGACGGAAAGGAACAGTGCCGAGGCACGTCTCTCGGCGAGCCTTCGAGAGCGACCGTTGCTCTTGAACGTCATTCTTCACGAGCTGGAGGAGAAAGAAGGCAAGAAGGTCCTTCTGTTCGTCGATCAATTCGAGGAGGTTTTCACTCTCGTTGGTGAGGAAGAAACAAGGCAGCGTTTTGTCGAGTCGGTGTGTCGAGCCGAGGAGTACGCCAAAGGTCCAGTGCGCGTTGTGGTGACCATCCGCGACGATTTCCTCGGCCACGTTGCCGATGGCGTGGAAAAGGGTGCGGCATTCGAGAGGATCGTCGTCCTTCGCCGACCCAATTCGTCGATGCTCGAGCAGATGCTGTGCCTGCCACTGCAAAACATGGGCTATCGATTCGACGACCCGACATTGGTCGGAGAAATGATCGCCTCGGTTCAAGGGGAGCCAGCCTGTCTGCCTCTTCTCCAGTTTGCCGGTCAGATGCTGTGGGAGCGGTGTGACCAGGGCAGGCGGCTTATCCTGCGTTCGGCATACGAGTCGATCGGTGGCGTGGCCGGGGCACTGGCCGAGCACGCCGATGGTGTGCTGGCGGGCATGTCTTCATCGCGCGTTCGGGTTGCGCACGAGTTGCTGCTCGGGCTGGTGACTCCCGAAGGAACCAGGCGGATCGTGCCGGTCGGTGACGTGCTGAAAAACCTTGGAGCCGAAGGACAGGCCGTGCTCGGCACGCTGTCTCAGGCACGACTCGTGACCCTGCGCAAGGGCGGTGACGAAGCGAAGACTGGAACGGTGGTCGAGCTTACTCACGAGTCGCTGATCCGCAGTTGGAGGCGGCTGGCGCGGTGGATCGAGGAGAGCAGAGAGGAGCGAGTGTTCCTGGTCGAGGTGGAGCAGGCGGCGAGGCTCTGGGAGACGCGAGGCGGGCGGGACGAGGAAGTGTGGCAGGGTGATGCGCTTGCCGATGCCAGGCGCAAGCTGGTGCGATTTGTGGAAACAGTGCCCGAACAGGTGGCGCGGTTCGTACATGCTGGCGTGCGCAAGGAGAAACGGCGACGCCTTCGCAAGCGGCTGCTCGCCGCTGGCACGATGGCGTTTCTGGCGGTGGTGGCGGTAGTGTCATTCTGGCAGAGAGAGCTCGCCGAATCGCGGGAAGTCGAGGCCCAGACACAGCGAGCACGAGCGGAGCAACGCGAGGCTGAAGTCCAGAGCGTGGGAGCCAGAGCAGCGTATGTCCGTGGCGATCTGCTCGCGGCGCGAGCCATGCTGCGCAGCTCACTCGAGACCCGGGACTCGGCGTTGGGACGAACCCTCATGTGGCAGCTCGACGACCAGGCTCTCGTCTGGCGGCGGATGGTGGGAGGCCACGTGAACGCGGTGGATTTTTCGTCCGATGGTTCGATCGTGGCAGCGGCAAGTGCCGACCGATCCATCTACCTGTTCGACGTGGACACTGCCAGCGTGCGAGTGTTGCGCGGTCACCGAGATCACCTTGCATCGGTAGTCTTTTCTCCTGATGGTCGTTATCTGGCTGCTGGTAGCTGGGCTGGACCGATCTATCTCTGGGATTTGTCGGCGGATGAGGACAACCAGCGGGTATTCGAAGGTCACACTGGTCAATCGAATGTGCTCGCCTTTAGCCCGGACGGTCGAAGACTGGCGTCGGGTAGTTTTGACAGCACCGTGCGGCTGTGGGAAGTGGCGAGTGGCAGCCAAGTAGCAGTGCTGACTGGCCACGCCAGTACCGTACGGTGTCTTGGCTTCAGCTCGGATGGCCGGCTGCTGGCATCGGGAGGGCTCGACAGGATTGTCAGACTCTGGGATGTGGCCGGCGGCGTTTCCACGGGAGTGCTGGCAGGTCATTCGGCAGGTGTCGCTGCCACGGCCTTCAGCCGGGATGGCAGGAGTCTGGCATCCTTGGGAGACGATCGTATGTTGCGATTGTGGGACGTTGATCGACGTCTCCAGGTTCAAGCGATGGAGGTGCCCGCCACGCCACAATCGGGCACACTGTCCTATCGTTCTGCTGTGGTAGAGCTCGTGTTTGTTGGGAAGACGCCATCCTCGCTGGAGGTCTGGACAGTCGACGTTCAACACGGCAGTAGCAGCCGGAAGACTACTGTCCAACTTGGCTCGGCTCTCGCCGATGTCCGATGCGTCGCCATGCGCTACGACCAGCGTCTCCTGGCAGTTGGCAGCGAAGACAAGACTGCCAGTCTGTGGCGAATCGGTGAGAGCAGAGAAGAACGGCGTGATTCCGGCCATCAAGGGGGAGTCCGAGCCACTGCCTTCAGTCCGAACGGGGCCGTGCTTGCGTCGGCGGGCGACGATGCCTCGATCCGTTTGTGGGACGTGGCCAGTGGCGAAGAGCGACGAGTCTTGGTTGGCCACGGCGCGGCCGTCAACTGGGTCGCATTCAGCCCGGATGGCAGGCTACTCGCCTCGACGAGCAACGACAAGACTGTGAGGCTTTGGGAGTCGAGCACTGGGCAGCAGATCATGGTCCTGGCAGGTCACGAGCACCGAATCAACACGGTGACCTTCAGCGCCGACGGACGAAAGCTGGCGTCGGCGAGCTACGACCGAACCGCCCGTATCTGGGACGCCGCTACTGGTTCCGTACTGCAGGTCTTGCGTGGCCACGGTCACATCGTCTGGGCAGCCGCGTTCTCGCCAGCCGGGGACATGGTGGCGACTGCTAGCGTGGACAAGACGGTTCGCATTTGGGACACAGCTAGCGGCAATGAGCTGCGGCGGCTGGAAGGCCACGCGGGATTCGTTCGCGCAGTCATTTTTGGCAAGGACAGCAATCAGGTGATTTCCGGCGGACTGGATCAGACGGTGCGGGTGTGGGACTGGAGGACGAAGACTTCCAGGACATTTGTCCAGCAGTCCCGGG
>JAZDLZ010000550.1:0-8939 GCA_043801535.1 Pseudomonadota bacterium | reverse complement strand
GACTCGGCTCTTTCATTCTTGGTGACTGCGGACTATGGAAGCCTGTGCCATCTCTCCCTCTGCTCACCCCAGTCCGGGCTACGCAGCACCTGTCGCAACTCCCTCTCGCTCATCGGCTCGACACCGTCGACCGACTCCGCCTCGAGAATCCGCTCCTGGATGTCGGGGGCGAGCAGCGTCAAATCCATGAGCTGCGTGACCCGTGCTCGGGTGACGCCGAGCCGCCTGGCGACTTCTGGGCACCCCTGGACACCCCTGGACGGGGGTTGGAAAGGCTACCGGGCTGCGGTAGCATGCCGGCTAGTCGGCAAATGCCGGCGCAACAGGCTATTCAGGCCTCCCGGAGAAACACATGGAACGGAGACCCTTGCTAGGCGACGAGGCAGTTGCCCTCGGTGCCATTCATGCCGGTCTGAGCGGTGCGTACTCGTACCCCGGAACACCGGCAACCGAAATCTTCGAGCTCGTCGAGAAGGAAACCCACGACTGGCCACCAGTCACCGAAGGGGGTGTACACGCATTCTGGTCCTCCAACGAAAAAGTCGCCTTCGAAGAAGCGCTCGGGATGAGCTACGCAGGCAGGCGGGCGCTCGTGTCCTTCAAACACGTCGGTCTCAATGTTGCGGCCGACCCGTTCATCAACTCCGCTATCACCGGAATCACCGGCGGGCTCGTGGCAGTGTCTGCCGACGATCCGGGAATGCACAGCAGCCAGAACGAGCAGGACAGCCGATTCTACGCGAGCTTTGCGCTAATACCGTGCTTTGAGCCTGCCAATGGGCAGGAATGCTACGACATGGCATTGGAGGCATTCGACCAATCGGAACGAATCGGCCTGCCAGTAATGATGCGGCTAGTGACCCGCCTGGCCCACAGCCGCAGCGGAGTGGCGGTCGGACAGCGGCGTGCACCCAATCCTCTCTCGCCCACTTCCCGGCCGGGCGACTGGACACTCTTGCCGTCGAACGCGCGCATTGGCTATGCCCGCCTGGTTGCCAAGCAGGCCGATATCCTGCGCTGGTCCGAAGAGTCGAAATGGAATCGTCTTCGCCTCAATGCCAAAGGCGGCCGTATCGGCGTCATTGCTTCGGGAATCGCGTTCAACTACTTCCGCGAATGCTACCAGGACGAGAACGCCATGCCTTCGCACCTCAGGCTTGGCGCCTACCCGGTCCCGACCGCGCTCGTCTCCCAACTCCTCGACTCGGTGGACAGCGTGCTCGTTCTGGAAGATGGTTATCCGCTCATCGAGACCTCGCTATCCGGCCTGCTCGGCTCGCCGCGCGGCAAGACCATCCGCGGCCGCCTCGACGGTACCGTTCCTCGGACCGGGGAGCTCTCCCCGGACAACGTACGGCTAGCTCTCGGAATGACTCCGCTCGAACAGCAAAACCCTCCCTCGCTCGCGCTACCAGGTCGTCCGCCATGTCTGTGTGACGGCTGTCCGCACATCGACACCTTCAATGCAATCAAGGTCATTCTCGCCGAGAATCCGAGCGCCCGCGTATTCGGCGACATCGGTTGCTACACCCTGGCTGCCTATCCGCCGTACGAGACGTGCCATGCGTGCGTCGACATGGGCGCCAGCGTGAGCATGGCGATGGGTGCGTCCGCAGCAGGACTGCGACCGGTTCTGGCAACGATTGGCGACTCCACTTTCGTCCACTCGGGTATGACGCCTCTCGTGAGCGCGGCCAAACAGAACCTGAACATGACGCTGTTCATTCTCGACAACGGGACAGTGGCGATGACGGGCGGGCAGCCAACGATGGCGAGCGGCGAGAGGCTGGTGAACCTGGTGAAGGGCCTGGGTGTTCCGCCGGAGCACATCAAGGTGATCCGGGCGCACCGGCGCGAGCACGACGCCAACGTCGAATCGATCCGCCGCGAGGTAGCGTACGACGGGCTATCGGTAATCATCCCGGTACGCGAGTGCATTCAGACGGCGAAGAAATGACCAACCCACCTGCGCGCCAGCGCCCACAGCGTTGCCAGTGGCACAACTGGCGGCATCACGGCCGGCTTGCACGGCAAGCGGCCAGGTACAGGTAGAGGAAATACATGGAAGCCAACATCATTCTCGCTGGTGTCGGTGGGCAGGGAATCCTGTCGATTTCCCTGGTTATCGACATGGCGGCAGTCAAGCAGGGACTGAGCTTCAAGCAGGCGGAAGTCCACGGCATGAGCCAGAGAGGCGGTGCAGTACAATCCCACCTCCGCATCTCCGGCGGAACAATCTACAGCGACCTGGTCCCGAAAGGACGAGGAACGCTCGTTCTCGCGATCGAGCCACTCGAGAGTCTGCGCTACGTCGAGTACCTGAGCCCAGACGGGGCAGTGGTGAGCGGCGTCGACCCGTTCGTCAACATCCCCAACTACCCAGACGTCGCCGGCGTTCTCGACGCAGTGGCGTCACTCCCGCGCAGCATCCTCGTCCCGGCCGAGAAGCTCGCCCGCAAGGCAGGGAACGCCCGCGCCCAGAACATGGTGCTGCTTGGGGCAGCCAGTCCCTACATCGGTCTGCGCGAGGAAGTCCTGGAGGACTGTATCCGCATCGCTTTCGAGCGCAAGGGACAAAAGATTCAGGACATCAACGTCGCCGCATTCCGGGCCGGTCGCGACGCTGGTCGCGCCTACCTCAAACACCGCACATCCGGAGCTCGTCTCGACGAGACTCTCGCGCTCGTTTGTGGGTCGACGCATGGAGCTTAGAAGCACCACGCGCATTCCCTTTCCCCGCCGGGTGGTCTTCGCCGTCTATCGTGACGAGATGCTCAAGCTGGTGCCCTACTTGCCGAACATTCGCCGACTCGAGGTGCGCTCGCGCGAGGATGCCGGAACGGTAGTCCGAATCCACAACGTCTGGCATGGCGGAGGACAGATCCCGGCCGCAGCCCGCGCCTTCCTGTCGGATGACATGCTGTCGTGGAACGACCATGCCGTCTGGAAGCAAGACGACTTCGCCTGCGAGTGGCGGATCACGACCAATTCCTTGACCGAAGCGATACTCTGCGCCGGCGAACATCGTTTCTTCGAGGACGGGAACGAAACCCGGATCGAGCTTCGCGGCGGTTTGACGATCGACGCCCACAAGATCAAACACGTTCCCCGCTTCCTGGCTGGCAAGGTCGGTAGGATCCTCGAGGAATTCCTCGCCGACCGCATCCAGCCCAATTTCGTCAGCGTGGCCGACGGAGTAGCCAGGTACCTGCGGGAACGCCCTTAGGCCCCCACCAGTGCCCTGAACGGCGCGAGCAGCTCCGGGGCGCAGATGATTCGCACCGTGAGCGTTGTCCGACCGATCGGCATTTCCTTGAGCAACTGGCCGAGATCGACGGTGCCGTGGCGTGGATGTCCCACGACGTAGATCTCCTCGCCCGCTCGCAGGTCGTAACCAAGCCAGTCCGCCTCGTCGATTGCCCAATAGTAGGCGGCGGTGCTGCCGAACTGGCGCGCTGCCAGCTCGGCGAGCGCCGGAGCAAGGGCAGTGGCGACCGCGACGTCGGCGACCTCGATGGTCTTGAACAGCCGCCGAGAGCACAGCCGTTCCGCCAGATCGGCCAGCGTCCGATCCCCTTTCCAGACCGCATAGTCACGCAAGGCGCAAGAAACCCGAGCGTCGTCGAGCTCCAGGTACTCGCGCACCTCGAGGGCCTCGCCCCGAGCTATCTTTGCCGCGGCCGGCAAACCAGGCGGCGCGCTGCCCTGCCTGGCAAGCTCGGCGAACCGGCGCATGATGGCGAGGAACAGCCGTTCGGCTGCACGCACGGTCTTGTGGTAGTAGACCTGGGCGTACATATGGAAGCGGCCGAACAGATACTGCTCCAGCGCATACAGTCCTCGTCGATGATCGACGACGAGATCCTCGGAATCGTCGTCTTCCGGGCGAACGACGAGGCGACGGAGCGCGTAGATGACCCAGTCGAGATCGTAGGTCGAGTAGCCGACGCCAGTGTAGTAGGCGTCGCGCAGCAAGTAGTCCATCCGGTCGGCATCGAGCTGCGAGCAGATCAGCTTGTTGACGAAACGCGGCCGGTAGCTATTGCCGAATAGCCGGTCGAGCGCGCTCGGCAGCTCGGCGGAGACCGCGAGGAGCGCTCCCCGGAGCTCCTCGTCCTCGCGGACAATCCGTCGCCCCCACTCCTCGTGACCGGGACCTGCCAGTGCCGTTTCCCAGGCGTGGGAGAAAGGCCCGTGTCCGACGTCGTGGAGCAAGGCTGCCGTCTTCAAGTCCCTGGCGATCTCCGCTTCCAGGCCGAGCCGGGCCGCCACTCGAGACGCGACATGATAGGTTCCTAGCGCGTGACCGAAACGCGAGTGCTCGGCGCCCGGATAGACGAGCGACGCAAAACCGAGCTGGCGGATCGAGCGCAAACGTTGCACTGCCCTGGTGTCGAGCAGACGGCCAATCGCAGCGTCGCAGCCCTGAAAATCGATCAGGCCGTGCACCGGATCGCGGAATACGCTCGGTCTCGTAGCCTGGCTCATAGCCTGGAAAGTGTAGCTCATCGCCAAACCAGTCACCCATTTCTTGCAAAGGTCGACCCGCCTTCGCTAGGCTCGCTGGCATCATGAGTGACCGCAAATCGTGCTTGTTTCTCCTAATGGGAACCCTGTCGCTTGCCTCCACTGCCGCTTGTCACGGCGACGACAACGCCGCGAGAGGAGGAGGAGGAGGAGGAGGAGGAGGAGAAGTTGCGCAGGCGGCGTCGGCCGCGGGCCGGGGAAGTGGCAGCGAAGGGTCGCGGCAGTCCCGCGTAGGACCGGAGTATCCGCTGTTTTCCCTCGTCGACAACCGACTCCTCGCCCACTTTCAGCGCGACGGCGGATTGCTCGCCTACGCCGGCAGCCCTGGTTTCGCCAAATACGTCCGTTTCGCCAAACCCAAGCTCGCCTTCAAGCTGGGCGCATCCCAGGATGGACGCAAGGCAGCGGTCGCCGACTTGTACGCATCGATCGACGTGCCGCTCACTGGTGAGCAAGCAACTGCAGCCAAGGCAGTTCACGTGCGCATCCTCTCGCCTATCGCACGCCGCCTCACTCTGGTGCTCAACGGCAAACAGGCAGCCACGATCGAAGTGCCCTCCGCTGGCTGGCAGACCATCACCATCCCACTAGCCGCGGCCGGCATGCTGCGGAGTGGAGAGAACACTGTTCAGCTGGTATCCGGCAAGGGGCCCAATCCCTTCGTCGAATGGATCCAGGTCGGCGGCGAGCCACGTGACGAGCCTCCTACTCTCTATGATGCCGCCGCCCGAGCGCTCGTCGTGGGCGAGAAAGACCGACTGGTCTACTACGTCTATGTCCCCAAGGATGGTCGATTGATCGGAGACGTTCGCGACGGACAGCAGGGCTGCGAAGTCACCGTGCGCGCCCAGGCCCACGACGGTACGCCGGTCGAGGGAACGCTGAGTGGCGAAGGAGGCGCAGTGGACCTGGCATCTCTGGGAGGGCGAATGGCCAGGCTCGAGCTGGGCGCCCGTGGCTGCGCCAGCCTCAAGTTTGCCAACGCAGCGCTGGCAGTGCCAGGTACCGCTCCAGTCGTGTCGCGGCCAAAGAAGCCAAAGCACATCGTCTTCTGGATCATGGATTCGCTGCGCGCCGACCGGGTCAAGACGTTCAACCCTGGCGCCAGACCGGAAGTACCGAGCTTCGAAAAGCTCGCCAAGGTCGCCACCCAGTTCCTCAACACCTACGTCCAAGGAAACGAGTCTCGCTCCTCGCACGCATCGATCTGGTCCTCCCTCTATCCGGTGAACCACCAGATGATCCGCGACGGGGCGACCCTGGCATCGAGTCTCACCACCCTCGGCGAGGCGATGAAATCCGCCGGGCTCAAGACCTTCGGGGCGACCGCCAACGGCTACATATCCAAGCGCTGGGGATTCGGCGATGGCTGGGACATCTACCGCAACAACATCCACGAAGGAGGCGGCGTTCGCGGCGAGGACGTGCTGCGCTACGCCCTCCAGTTCGTCGAAGGCAAGCTCGAGAGCCCGACGTTCCTCTACATTGGCACCATCGACACCCACGTATCCTGGCGAGCCAAAGAGCCTTGGTTCTCTCGCTACGATCCCGCTCCCTACAGCGGGCGCTTTGTCAAGGAGGCGAGCGGCAAGGACGTCGAAGCGATCGCGACCGGAAAAATAAAGGTCACCGAGCGAGACAAGACCCGGATCATCGCCATCTACGACTCCAACGTGAGCTACCAGGACGACCTGATGCCCAAGCTGCAGGAGAAGCTTGCGGGCTGGGGCGCCACCGACGATACGATGCTGGTGATCACCGGCGACCACGGCGACGAGCAATGGGAGGATGGCCGAGTCGGTCACGGAGCGTCGCTTCGCGAGTCGCTCATCCACGTACCGCTGGTCATCTACTATCCGCCGCTGTTCCCGGCCGGAACAGTGGTCGAAGGCGTGGACAGCATCGACATTCTTCCCACCCTTCTCGACGTTCTCGGTCTTCCCCCGCCCAAGGAAGCCCAGGGCGAGTCGCTGCTGCCGCTGGCGCAGGGCGTGGGCCGTGGCTATCCGCGGCCGGCGATTTCATCGCTGTACGAGTACACTCATGCAATGCGGCTCGAGAACTGGAAGGTGCGAGTCGGAGGCTCGGGCACGCCTCTCCTCTTCGACCTGAGCCGCGATCCCATGGAGAAGAAAGACCTGGCAGCAGACCGGCCAGTGGAGAGACGGTTGCTGACCGATGTCTTCTCGATCTTCCTGACCCACCAACGAGAGTGGAAGAAATGGCACTGGGGCGTTCCCTCCAACGTCTCGCCTCGTTTTGCCGACGAGCTCGAGAGCCGCTGACCACGACGCAGCTCCGCCGCAACAAAATGGGAACCGGCGGTCCCCGCTCACGCTTACGATCTGGCTCTGGCTCTGGCTCTGGCTCTTGCTCGTCGCTCGTACACGAGGCGCAGTCCCATGAACACGAGCGCTCCGGCTGCGCACAGATAGCCGACCAGATCGCCCAGGCGGACCGCAAGCGGGACGGCTGGCTCGACCGGGACATCCGCGACCAGGACAGCGGCCGCGTTCTGTGGCGTCACGGTTTTTGCCACTACCCGTCCCCACGGATCGATGATCGCCGAGTCGTTGGCATGCTCCGACTTCACTATCGCAACCCGATTCTCGACGGCACGAAAGACAAAATGAGTGTAGTGCCTGGCTGCGATGGCCGGCCAATCCCAGGACGGCACCGCGATGATCCGGCCACCATTGGCGGCGATACGGCGGGCAGTATCGGTGAAGTCGCCGTCGTAGCAAATCATGGCGCCGAGGCGGCCGTGCGGAGTCGCAAAAGCGGGATAGGTGCAGGGCGTGATGTTCGACTCGCCGATCGCCGTCACCGGGTGATCCTTGCCCGAGGTTCCCAAAAACGACCCGTCAGGAGCAATAACAGTGACTTCATTGCGCATGCCGCCCCTTGGGGTTGGATCTCGCGTGACCTGCCCTACTACCAGATAGGCGCCAGTCTCGCGTGCCAACGATTCTAGCTCAGCCTTTGGACCAGCGCTGGCGTCCTCGGCGAGCGCGCCTTCTGGCCATACAATGATCTGTGCGCCCCGACTGCCTGCCTCGCGCGTCTGGGCCGCGAGTAGCTGTGGCAAGCGGCGTCGCAAGTCCTCCTGATCGGCGAGCGAACGAGGTCGGGTGGTTCCCGGCTGAAGCGCGGCCACGCGCACAGTGGGTGGCGGCGAGGAGAAGAGCGCCAAGCTGCCAAGAATCCAGCAGGCCAGGACGAGCGCCGTGCCGAGGATCCATCGTCGGGCAAAGCGCATCGATACGACGCTGCCCTCAAACGGTGCCTTGCGTCTGTCCAGGACAGCGAAAAGCAGCAGCGCCAGGCTCTGGTTGACCGCCACGACAAGAAAGCCGAGGGCATAGATGCCGAGGACACTGATCGGCTGGATCAGCCACGGTTGCCCATGCAGGGCATAGGCAAGAAACGCCCAGGTGCCCGTTTGCGGCAACTGGCCGCGAAGAAGCTCGAATGCGACGAAGCCGCACGCTCCAGACATCACGAACCACCGGTACCCTGTGCGCTCGTGGAATCGTCGCCCTCCATGGCCTACCACGAATGCAAGGCCACCGAACACCAGCGGAAGAGCCAGTATGATCAGTGGCGCACGGAAGCCGGGGAAGACATCGACGAGGTAGCCGCCGATGAACCCACCAACACCACAGCCAACTGCCAGGCCAGCCAGTCGCGGTCTGAGGATTCGGTGCTCGGCAAGCAGCATGGGAACGAGAGCGACGAAGACCACAGGCCAGGCATCATAGGGGGGAAAAGCCAAGACCAGAAGGACGGCGCTAGCAAGGCCAAGCGCGAGACCAGTAACAGTCGACACCTGCCACGGTATCCTCCTCCCTGCAAGCTTCCCAGATGGCTCCGGCGCCTGCACGCTCGCGGGAAGGTCGGGACCAGGATGGTTCGCGATCTGCGGATTCTCGGGCTTCGACGACATGATGGCGGCACCGTGTAAAACAGACTAGACGCGGCCCTGGTCAGTCCAGGCAGGACGGCCGGCCGAGGTAGTAGCTCGGGAACAGACACAAGGCGTCATCGGGACTCATTCTCTGCTATGGGTGGGGGGCAGCAAGAACGTCACGTGCCGAAGCAATGGCACAGCCTACCTTACGGCGCAAGGGGAAAAAGCAAGCCCATCATTTGTCTCTCGATCAATGCGTTTCTGTTTAGCGACTCAGCTTGCCGTGCCTGATCGAATATCGGGCCAACGCGCGCAGGATGCGGTTCCGTCTGACCTTGCTCACGAACAGCTTGAGCTCCTCGTACAGCGTCGGATCCATGATGAGCCCGCCAAGACTCCCCTTCCCCGAGCGCACGGTAGCGAGCACTGCTGCCAAGTCGGCCGCGGCCTGATCGAGCGCTGCGGGATCGATCGATCCGGAGACCTCGGCCAGTCGTTTTGC
>JAZDLZ010000547.1:0-4391 GCA_043801535.1 Pseudomonadota bacterium | reverse complement strand
GGTCGCCGTTCTTCACGACCTTCTGCAGAGAAAGGCTCCATTTCCTCAACTCGCGCTCGAGCAATTCGCGGCCCAAGACCTTGGACTTCTCCCGGTGCTCGGCGCGCAGCACGTGACGGATCTTGGCCTTGGCTCTCGAGGTGACAACGAATTTGAGCCAGTCCTTGGTGGGCTTCTGGTTCGGCGAGGTGATGATTTCGATCGTGTCGCCGTTGCGCAATTGGTAGCGGAGCGGCACGATCGCGCCATTGACCCGGGCTCCCGAGCAGTGGTTGCCGATCTCGGTATGCACCGAGTAGGCAACGTCGATCGGGCAAGCTCCCTTGGGCAGTGCCTTTACATCGCCTTTGGGAGTGAAGACATAGACCTCGTCGGCAAAGAGGTCGATCTTGACAGTCTCCATGAACTCCGCTGGATCTTGGACATCTCGCTGCCATTCCATGAGCTGCCGGAGCCACGCGAACTTCCGATCGTCTTTGTCGAATGCCTGCGGCCTACCCTCTTTGTAGCGCCAATGGGCAGCGATTCCCTCGTCTGCCACCTTGCTCATCTCGTGGGTGCGGATCTGGATTTCGATGCGCTCGCCATGAGGTCCAATCACTGTGGTGTGCAGCGACTGGTACATGTTGGGTTTCGGCAGCGCAAGATAGTCCTTGAAGCGACCAGGAATAGGCGTCCAGCGAGAATGAGCTACGCCGAGAGATTCGTAGCACTGGCGCACTGAAGAGGTGATCACTCTGAAGCCAATGGCGTCATAGATTTGAGCAAGATCCCTGCCGGTCTTCTTCATCTTCTGGTGAATCGACCACAGGTGTTTCACTCGGCCCTTTACCTCGCAAGGAATTCCGCTGCTCACCATCTCCCGATGAACGAGCTTTTCGACCTCGGCCAGGTACTTCTGCCGTTCTTTCTCGGTACGGGCAAAGTGCGCCGCGAGCTGTTCGTATTCCGTCGGATACAGGTAGCGAAACGCCAGATCCTCGAGCTCGCACTTGATCCACATGATGCCGAGCCGATTGGCCAACGGCGCGTAGATATCCATTGTCTCGCGGGCGATTCGCTCTTGCTTCTCGGACGACAGGTGATCGAGCGTGCGCATGTTGTCAAGGCGATCGCACAGCTTGACCAAGATGACGCGGATGTCCCTGGCCATGGCCAGCAACATCTTGCGGAAGTTCTCAGCCTGACGATCCTCTCTGGTCGTCCAGGCGATCTTTCCCAACTTGGTGACCCCGTCGACGAGAAAGGCGACTTCCGGTCCAAAGACTCGCTGAAGCTCATCGAGAGTGGCGCTGGTATCCTCGATGCAGTCGTGCAGCAGTCCTGCGCACACACTGGCCACATCCAGGCGAAGCTCGGTGATTAGCGCCGCCACTGACAGAGGGTGGACCACATAGGGATCCCCCGAACGGCGTGTTTGCCCTTCGTGGGCTTTGACGGCAAAGCTGTACGCCTTCTCAATCAGTGCGAAGTCCGCACCGGGATGGTACGACTCGACATTTCGGATGATTTCACTAATGGGGATCATGCAGGGCCACAGACTAACCGACACCTAGATACTAGCGCGCCATGGCTCTCGCGTCATCATGCTGCTTTTCTATTCTACTGTTCTACTGTCTTGCTTTGGGTGTCGATCCCGAGCTCGCCAAGAAGGCGCTGGGCATCCGGCCGAGCCCGCCTCAGCTCTCGATGCGCAGCGAGATAGATGGCTCGCGTTTCGTCGTACGCCCTGTCCAAGTCGTCATTCACAACCAGGTAGTCGTAGCTGTCATAGTGCAGTAGCTCCTGTTTGGCCGTGGCCAACCGCCGCTCGATGGCCTCGATCGAGTCCGTGGCCCGTCGACGCAGGCGTTCCTCTAGCACCCGCAACGACGGGGGCAGGATCCAGATCATCACTGCGTCGTCGGCAAACTTTGCCCTCAACTGTTTTCCGCCTTGCCAGTCGATGTCGAAGAGGACGTCCTTTCCTTCGTCGAGCGCCTGGGACACGGCAGAGCGAGGCGTTCCGTAGCGATTGCCGTGGACATCGGCAAACTCGGCGAACTCACCTGCCTCCACCATTCGCTGGAACTCAGCAGGGCTCACAAATCGATAGTCCACTCCGTCTCGTTCACCTTGCCTGGGCTGGCGGGTCGTGCAGGAGACCGAGAAGCACAGCTTGCCAAACTCCCCAAGAAGGCGGCGACAAATGGTCGTCTTGCCGGCTCCCGACGGCGACGAAACCACGACCAGTAGACCTTTTGCATGCTCTGTAGTGCTCACGGCTGCTCCAATATCAGCGTTCTGGCGCGAAAGAAACTAGCAGGTGCTCTAGAGCACGGGCGAGCATCTGGGACGCCATTTTCGTGTCCGAGGGTGCGCCACAGGCGCGTGGGCTGCCGACAACAGCGGCCGGTAGACGGATGGCATGGGGTCATTCGAGATTCTGCGCCTGTTCGCGGATCTTTTCGACTTCCGCCCTTGCTTCGACAGCCAAGCTCACCGTGCCTGGCAGCTGGGCCTTGGCAGAAATGGTGTTCAGCTCTCGGCCGATTTCCTGAGCCAGGAAATCAAGCTTGCGCCCGAGCGGTCCACTCTCGTTCATGGTTGCCTCTGCCTGGACCAAATGGCTTCGCAGTCTTGTCAGCTCCTCGGTTATGTCTGTCCGTTCCGCTATCGTTGCGATTTCGTTGGCGAGGCGCAGTTCGTCAACGCCCATTGACAGATTGGCCAGGAGTTTGCCAATCCGTTCGCGCAGCCGACGTTGTACTTGTTCGGGAACAGTGCTCGCGACCATTTCGATTCGGTCGGCCAACTCCTTGATAAGGGAAAACCGCCGCCGCAGATCCTCGCCAAGCTCGCCGCCTTCTCGATCCCTCATCGCCAGCAGTGCGGCCAAGGCGCCGTCGACTGCCATGGCCAACGTTGGCCATGCCTTTTCTGCGTCTAGCGGACTAGTGCCTGCGACCAACACGCCTGGATAGGAGGCGACCAGCCCGATGGTTACGGGATCTGGCAGATCGAGGAGGTCCCGAAGGGCGCCAAGTGATGATGCCACGCTGGCTGCAAGCGCCCCGTCCAGGTGCACCGCGGTTCCGCAACGTTCGCCCTCCTCCCGGAGACTGATGGTCACTGCGCCGCGATTGATTCTTGTTTTCGCGGCCTTGATTATCCGTTCTTCAAGGATAGGATCAGCCCAAGGCGTCCTGACCTTGATGTCGAAAATCCGAGAATTAACCGAGCGGATGTCGACGACAATGCGGCGTTCCCCAAGCTCGGTGGTCGCCTGGCCGTATCCTGTCATGCTACGCATGTTGTTCTACTATTGCTCCTTGGATTTGCGAGCTGGCGCGGTACCACTCGACGGTTCGTGCCAGTCCGCCGCGGAAGTCCACTCGCGCCGAGTAGCCCAACGCTTGCCTGGCCATCGAGATATCGGCAAGAGAGTGCATGATGTCGCCTGCTCGCGGCGGCTCCTGTCGAAACGCAACCGCGCGACGGCCGAGAATAGCGGCGAGGTCCTGCAGAACCTCGAGGAGAGTCGTCTGGGCACCACAGGCGATATTGAAGCATTTTCCTGCGACCCCCGGCGCGGTGCAGGCCAGGAGGTTCGCCTCGACTACGTTGTCCACGAAACAGAAGTCGCGCGACTGGGTACCGTCTCCGAAAATCGTAGGGGATCGCTCCTCGAGAACCGCGTTCACGAAACGAGGAATCACTGCGGCGTACTCTGAGGCAGGGTCTTGCCGGGGACCGAAGACGTTGAAATATCGCAGTGATACGGTTTCGAGCCCGTAGCAGTGCGCGTAGACGGCCATGTAGTGCTCCCCTGCCAGCTTCGAGACGGCATACGGCGAAAGCGGTGCAGGCCGCATACCCTCTGCCTTGGGCAGCTCGAGCGACTCACCGTAGACCGACGAAGACGACGCGTACACGACTCGCTTGATCGCCAGTTCTCGCGCTGCCTCGAGCACCGTCAGGGTTCCCAAGACGTTGACGCGGTCGCAATGGAGCGGCGCAGCAATGGAGCGCGGCACCGAAGGAAGCGCTGCCTGGTGCAGAACGTAGTCGCATCCGGACATCGCTTCTTTCACCAGCACCGAATCGATGACGTCGCCGCGAAAAATCCGTAGCAGACCGGTCAGTTCAGCCAGGTTTTCCTCTTTTCCAGTTGAGAAGTTGTCGATGACTCGAACTGTGTCCCCACGGGACAACAATGCTCGGGTGATGTTTGAGCCGATGAAGCCTGCCCCTCCAGTCACAAGGAAAGTCGCCATGGTCGGGTTTTATCCGCCCCAGGTGGTATGCGCAAGCCTGACGTGGGTGTGATCGTTGCTCGTTGGTCCCCCGTCGATGGCGGCGAAACCAGAGCGTCAGCGATACCCGACGTGGACGTGTCTCGGTCGGATGGA
>JAZDLZ010000523.1:0-2880 GCA_043801535.1 Pseudomonadota bacterium | reverse complement strand
CCGCGAGCATCGCTGCGCGCTCGCCTGCCCTCGGATTCCCGGCGCACCATGAGCAGTCTCGCCCGCACCAGCTTGTCCAGCACCTCCCCGACACCCGGCCCGAGACCGGCCACCGCCGCAGCCACTGGCGCTGTCCTCCTGGTGCCTGCCGCAGTCACCAGCCGCAGCAGAACCTGCCGCGCCAGCTCCAGTTGCGCGGCAGTCATGCCAGCCAACACTCCGTCGGCGTGCTCGGCCAACGAACCTGCCACGCCGCCCATGGCCTGGTAGGTCGCCCTGCACAGAAGGCGCCTCTTCTGGTCGCGCCGGTCCCACAGCATTTGACTGGCGAACTGCAACAGCGGCAAACAAGCAGGCTCGTTCTTGACCGACTCGACCATCTCGGCCGGCAGCGTCTGGTCGTCATAGACGTAGCCGACGGCAGCAAGTGGCCGGGTCAGGACTTCTGCCAGTCCTTCCTTACCGGGACGGCGCAACACGAACACTCGCGCCAGCGCGGCCGCCACCTCTGGTCCGCCCTCCAAGCGGCCGAGAAAGTCGTCGCGAATGGAAAACACTGCCCGTACCGGGCTCGACGGGAGATCCGCTACCAGGCAGACCGCCCGAACAAATGCCTCCCTCACCGCCTCGTCGGAAACCATCGCGTACGCTTCTTCCATCTGGTCGACGAAAAGCAGCACCTTGCACCGTTCGTGCGCCGCTAGCCGGTGAAGCAGAACCCCCAACGTCTCCGGCCGTTGGCAAAGCTGCTTCGCCAGCGTCTCCTCGTCGTTCACCGCCAGCGCCAGCGCTGCTGCGGCCGCCGCGTTTTCGCTTCGAGCCGAACCGCGCTTGAGGTCGGGAGGCAAGAAGTCCGAGCTGTGAATGCTGGCTATTCCCTCGCTAATCCGCAGGCTGCTCTCACCCAGGACCAGCCGCGAGGCAAGCGCCATGAACGGGTCCGACCCTGGACGAATCGACAGCACAACCAGAGCCCCTTGCTCGCGCAGACGAGGAATCACCCCGGCTTGCACAAAAGAGCTCTTGCCCACACCCGACGGTCCTACCACCGGCACCACTGTCTGCTCTCGCAAGCTCTCCAGGAAGACCGCGATCTCACTGTCACGGCAAAAAAAGAAGCCGGCATGGCGCTCGGCAAACGGAAACAGCCCGCGGAATGGGCTCTGCTCGACATCGAAACACCGCCTGCCCTCCGCCGAAGCCAGTAGCCGCTCGACCACGTCGACTACCTCGACCGCCGAAGGTCGCTCGCCGGCATCTTTCTCGAGACAACGACCGACGAGCTCGGCGACTTCGGCCGCAACCTCGCCAGTCGCCGGTAGCGGTGGCACTGGCTCGGGATTGCTGACCGCAGCACTCGAGCATAGCTCAACGGGGCCCCCCCTCCGCGCGGCGAAGCCGCGCTGTGCTCGTGGTCACTATCGCCGTTTTAGGGTGCCGCTTCCAGCCTTGACGCGATGATCTGAGATCCGGCGGATCCCACCTGGTAGAGTCAGTCCCACCCTCGGCTCTCGCGGGCCTGCCCAACTCGTCGAAATCACGCAGACGACTGCTGTCCGGATGTCCATCCAGATCGGGCACGGCGCTTGCGTTGGAACCCCGAGCGAAGCCCCTGCGAAGGAGGATGCAATGCCGAAGCGAGACGTCGACTATCACCGGAGCGCTGTCGTCACCACGATCGAGCAACAATCCACCAAGGCGCTGTCGCCCATTCGAGAAGGAAGAGCCATGCCCAGGGACGGGCAGTTGGAGACAGTGCGCTCGCTTCTCCGAGCGAGGCGGCTCCACAGTATGCTGGCTGGACTGCTGATGGCGTTGCTGCTGGGATGCGATGGGGTCGGAATCATAGCTGGCGCGCCGTCGGTAGCCACAGACAGCGAGGGGATAGCCTCGCCGCAGATGCTCACGGCAAAGCCCTTGTCGGCAAGCGAGATCGGCCTGACTTGGATCGACAGCGTACGGAACGAGCGCGGCTTCGTGATTGCAAGAAGTCTTGTCGCCACCGGCGGCTTCGCGGAGTTGGCCGTAGTTGGGCCGAACACCACCATTTTTACCGATGCTGGTCTATCAGCCAGCACCACCTACTACTACCGGGTGGCTGCACAGACGAAAAGCAGTCTTTCGCAGTACAGCAACATGGCCAGCGCGACAACTCTCGGTGAGGCTCCTGGCCCGCCCGACACCACCGCGCCGGCAGTGCCGAGCGGGCTGGCGGTCGCCGCCCCGAGCTGCTCGCAGGCGAGCCTGTCGTGGAACCCGTCGACGGACACCGGCGGCTCGGGCTTGCGCGGCTACAACGTCTACCGCAACGGAGCGTACCTGCGGCAAGTGGCTGCTCCGGCGACCTCGGCCAGCGACAGTGGGCTGGCCGCCTCGACGAGCTACTCGTACGCCATCTCGGCCGTGGACAACGCCGGCAACGAGTCCGCCCGCAGCGCAGCAGTGAGCGTGACCACCCCGGCCTGTCCCGACACCACCGCGCCGGCAGTGCCGAGCGGGCTGGCGGTCGCCGCCCCGAGCTGCTCGCAGGCGAGCCTGTCGTGGAGCCCGTCGACGGACACCGGCGGCTCGGGCTTGCGCGGCTACAACATCTACCGCAACGGAGCGTACCTGCGGCAGGTGGCTGCTCCGGCGACCTCGGCCAGCGACAACGGGCTGGCCGCCTCGACGAGCTACTCGTACGCCATCTCGGCCCTGGACAATGCCGGCAACGAGTCGGCACGCAGCGCAGCGGTGGGCGTGACCACCCTGGCCTGTCCCGACACCACCGCGCCGGCAGCGCCGAGCGGGCTGGCGGTCGCCGCCCCGAGCTGCTCGCAGGCGAGCCTGTCGTGGAGCCCGTCGACGGACACCGGCGGCTCGGGCTTGCGCGGCTACAAC
>JAZDLZ010000471.1:0-5611 GCA_043801535.1 Pseudomonadota bacterium | reverse complement strand
TGCTCGCCGCGCCATCCCTCTGGCGCAATGTAGTACGGCGTGCCGACCAGCGCTCCCGCCGAGGCGCTCTTCGAATCGCAAAGGGTCGGGAAACCGTCGTCCAGGGGAGCTTCTCGCGTCGCTCCTTCGGCCACTCTTTCGGCGTGCTCTTTCGCCTGAGCCAGCATGGTGCTGGCCAGTGCCGCACCCTCCGTCGACTCACCGAGCAGCATGGCAAGCCCGAGGTCGAGCACCCGCAGTCGGCCGTCCTTGGCCAGAATCACGTTCTCCGGCTTGAGGTCGCGGTGCAGCACTCGACTGCGGTGCGCCGCTGCCAGCGCTTCCGCTATCGCCAGCCCGATGCGCATCGCCTCCTTGGCCGCCACCTTTTCCGCGCTCATCCGCTGCCGTAGCGTCTCTCCCTCGACGTACTCCAGCGCCAGATACGGTCTCCCTTGGTGCTCGCCGACACCGTACACCGTGACGATGTGGGGATGATTGAAGCTGGCGGTGATGCGCGCCTCTTCGAGAAAGCGGTCGACCGTTCTCCGCTCCGACGGTAGATGCCCCGGCCGAATCATCTTCAGCGCCACTCGCCGTCCCAACTTGGTGTCCCGCGCCAGGTACACCTCGCCCATCCCGCCCCGACCGATCGGCCGAATGACCTGATAGTGATCCACCATACTGTCGAGCACCAAGAGCGAGTACCTGCCGGACACCATATCGGTCAAGACGTCCACCCTCCTCCCAGGGCGATTGTAGCTGGTATTCAGCCGGTGTTCCTGTCAGAAGTAATACCAGATGCTGCCGTAGTCCTCCGGTTTTTCGCCGATGGCTGCCAGACGGCCAAGATACTCGAGGATAGAGATATCCGTACCAATATACGGCTCGCGACGCACAACCTGTTTGTCCCAAGGATGGAACTCATAGACCCGCTCTCCGTTAGGCAGGATCGAGACCAAATCGCGGTGTTGGACAGCGCGCAGGTGATTCTTGCCCAACCCGGGGACGTTGTAGACTGCCTCATCAGTACGCCGCAACCCGGGGAGCGTACGAGCCTCTTCCTGTTGCTCTTGCATGATTCGCGCTAGCGGCACGCGGTAGGCGGACGTTTCCTCCTTTCCCTTTGGTGCAAACGTGTAGTAGGAATCCACTCCACAGCGCTTGAGCAGCATCCGGAGCCGCGCTGCCTCGAAACGACGCGACACGAAGAAGGTATAGACGAGCTGGTTGTAGACGGCGATACCCTGGCGGCGCAGCCGGTCGATCGCCTCCACGAACTCTGGCGTGACCTCGTACGGGTGTTCCACGTGCGTGACGAGACAGACCTCTCGACGCCCCGGACGTCGCAGGGCGCCCAGCATGGTTGCCAGGCGGGCGGTGATGCGCATCGGCAGAGTCACCGGGATCCGAGTCCCGATCCTGATCAAGTCCAGGCTCTCGATGCGTTCGAGTCGACTGAACAGTCGCTCGAGCTTCGTATCGCCGAGCGTGAGAGGGTCGCCTCCCGTGACCAGAAGCTCGCTTATGGCAGGGTGACCTTCGATCCATCGGCACGCGGCCTCGATCTTGGTGACGGGCGCCAGTGCGTGCGGACTCATGGCTTGGTCAATCTCCCAGTTCCGCTGGCAATAGACGCAAATCTGAGGACAGGTATTGAACGGCTTCAGAATGGCGATGGCTGGATAGCGACGCGTGACCAGGTCGACGGGCGAAGTATCACGCTCGAGCATGAAGTCGAAGGCCAGCTCGCGCGATCCGTGATGCGCCGCCATCTCGCACACATAGCTCGCTGGCGGCAACACCTGGGCGCGCACAGCCCGGTCACGCCCCTCCTGCGGATCGTCGTCCATGAGCGACAGGTAGTAGGGAGTGACGCCAAAAGGCAGGCGGGCTGCGACCGCGGCGCGCACGGCAGCGAGCTCGTCCGCATCGAGCTCGACGAGCTTGGCGAGCACATCGGGGTCCTTGACGACGTGGCGCACCTGCCAGAGCCAGCTCGACCAGTTGGCGTCGGCGGCGCCGAAAAGGCTCATGATCCGGGTGCGACGCGCACTTCGGCGCGAGCATGCCTCCTCCGATAGTCCATCCGGGAAGCGATCCATGGCAGCGGCGACGCGACGCCAGAGCCGGTCGAGCATCCACGAGCGATGCCGCGCCGCCTTGCGACCACTGAGGCTCACATCGACACCGCTCTCGAAGGGTGTGTCGAGCAGGGCGCGTCCCTCAATACCCCTGAACAGGTGGATCAGCTCGGCGTAGAAACCTGGGCCCAGCTCCGGGCGCGGCCGGTCGTGGGCGATGTCCCACAAAGCGGCCATGACACTGAAGCCGACCCGCTGGTCAGAGCTCTTGCGCAGGATGCCTCGCCACGCCCGAGCGCAGTCGCGTACTGCCACCGCTTCCTGGTGCCGGAGTGTGCCATTCTCCACGGAAATGTCGAACTGGTAGTCGGAAATGCGTCTGAACAGCGCTACGCGCGCGGAGCGGACACTGCCGTGCTGTCGGACGAGCGCTACCAGGCTGGCAGCCTCACGGCAAAATGCCTCGCGGGAGAATCGATCTGGGTCGGGCCAACGCGCCATCTCAGAGCCTTTCGGGCTGGAATCCTTTGTTCGCGCGGCCCATTAGCCTGCGAAGGGATCAGCAGCCTGGATTGGAGCAGGTCCCGCCCGGACAGGTGATCTTGACGTTCAAGTTGAACGTGCCGCTCGAATCCCACGAGTCGGTGTCGGCCAGGATGATGTACCACCCGTTGGCAGGGGCGACGTACTTGCCACCGGTGACGACCGTACCGACGCTGAAGTCCTCGTCACCCGCACCAGTGTTGTTGTTGTCGCACGCCTTGGAGGTAGCCGTGGCGCACCCGGCCAGGCAGTTGTCCGCTGGCGCCTGGAAGAGCTGCAGCACGACGTTGAAGGTGGCGCTGGTCGTCTTCACCACGATCTCGTCGCTGGCAAACAGGTAGATGCGGTAGTACACGTTGTTTCCGTCGCCGGGCTGCACGCTGCAATCGCTGGCGTAGTTCGAGAGTCCGTTGGCGATGTTCTCCGCGATCGTGATCCCGTTGATGTCGTCGGCGCTGGTCCGGGCAAGCGTCCTGGCGGTCGAGCAGGTCTGCCTGTTCTGGGTACCGGTGAAGCAGTACTCTTCGGGAGTGGCGCAGCTCGGATAGCACAGATTCTGGGCTTCGTAGCAGGAGTAGCCACCACCGTACAGGGCAACGCAGTCCGCGTCTCCAGTGCACTCGACGTCGAGTCTGCAGGTGACCCCGTCGAAGTAGTAGCCTTCTGGACAAGTGCAGCTATAGGTGCCGTTCCAGTTGTTGATGCAAGTGCCGACTCCGCAGACGGTCGGGTTGGCCGCGCAGAACTCCACGCACTGGGCACCGACGGGGACGTAGCCAGGATCGCACGTTATCGGCGGCGGAGTCACCGAGCACTCGTTGCTGATGCAGTAATATCCGGGAGGACAGTTGGCAGCCGTTACGCAAGTCCGCGGGCAGAGGGTACCGGCCGTTGCCTCGAGACCGCCGCTTCTGATCTTCAGCTTCTGGATCATCCAGTAGCTCGTCGAGCTGGTGCCGGCGACGAATACGTGGTTGTCATTGATGCCGAGAGCCCGGCCGTAGGTGGTTGCCGTGTCGGTGTACACGCCGTCGAGGTCGAAGGAGTTGTGTAGCGCTCCGTTGGACTTGTTCCGCACCTCGATTCTCCAGTCGCTGGTGCCATTGCTGTAGTGGCCGGAGACGTAGACAAAGCCTTCGTCGACAGCAACAGCGCTGACGTCCGAGCCGCCCGTGGTGGTTTCCTGCGCCCAGAGCTGAGCGCCATTGGCAAGGGAGCGCGCCTGGACCCTGATCCCAGCGCCGCCGGTCTTGACCCCGGCGAGGTACATGTTGCTCAGGTTGGTGGCAATCGCCCGCAACTCGCCATGGCCGTTGGCACTGATGAAAACGCCGTCGCCGTCGAACGTGGTATCCAGCTCCCCCGTCGCAAGCGAGCGCTTCTCGATGCGCCACCTTTGACCGTTCGTGGAATCGTAGTCCCAGCCAGCCACGTACATCCAGGAGCCGTCGATGGCAATCCCGGTGGCACTGACACTGCTGGCAGGCCAGACGATGTGTCCGGACGTACCAAAAGTAGTATCCAGGGCACCGTTCGAAACCTGACGCTTCTCGATCAATCCGTCGGTGCTGTAGGTCCCGTCGGAGGCGCCGTCGGCACTGCCGACCAGATAGAGATAGGTTCCGTCGCTGGCGATTGCCAGGCCGATGTTGCTGTCCGAGTCGGTGCCGGCATCGGTGCCGTCCCAAGTACTGAGAATCGTGCCGCCGGTACCGAATGAAGCGACAAGGTCACCGTTGCTGACATTGCGCTTCTCGATTGCAATGCTGGAAGCCGGAGCAGTACCGGTGCCTCGTCCAACGGTGAATAGCGACGAGTCGACCACGGTCGAGCGCTGGGCTGAGTTGAAACTGGTGTTTTCGACGATTCCTCCGGTGCCGAAGGCAGTGTCGAGCGCGCCGTTGGCCAGCTTGCGTTTTTCGATGTGCAGGGGCGTGCCGGTTGCGCCAGTATTGCCGGTGACGAACATCCGGCCGCCAGCATTGCCGCCAAGCACCAACATGCCTCGGGGCTGACCGCCAATCGAGGTAGTTATCTTGCCGGCAGTGCCAAACAGGGTGTTCTCGTCGACGAGACCGTCGCTGTCATCATCTGCGTCGTCACACTCTTCGGCTGGAGGCGTCGTATCGGCGGCAACGACTTGGATGCTGCCACCAGTCACGGGACCAGGAGTCGATCCCGCCCCCCGATTGTAGATGACCGCATACCAGGTGCCGGCGGCAGGACCGACCACCGTGATCGACTCGGTATTCGTTGCTCCTTCCGCCTCGTAGTTGGCAACGTTGGCTTCGGCATCGTCGCGGCCAATGAAAGGCACGCTGCCATACGACACATACAGATTCAAGTTGCAGCCGGTTCCCCCGCCCCCCGTCGAAATCACTATGTTGTCGAGACCATTTGGCACCTCGATCTCGAAGAGGAAGCTATCCCATGGCTCGACTGTCATGCTCTGGATTTTGTTGGCCGCGCCATAGCCGAGCGGGACGGGATTGCGGATGTTGGCAGCATTGAACACGCCGACCACGTTCCAGGCAACCTCGGTGCTCGTGCGCTCTTGCGAGGCAGCCCCAAAGAGATCGATCGCGGCCTGTATCGTGGCTGCCCTGGCATCGGCCATCGGACTCAGGCCGTGCAAATAGTGGGTCAACGCGCGGAACCAGATCTGCCTGGCCTTCTGCAGGCCGATGCCAGTGACGCTGGTCGGGTCTGACCGGCGAGGGTGGGAGCCCCCGGTGACGAGGAGCTTGAAAGCCAGATTGGGAATGCCATTGTTGTAGTGCTGGGCAGTTCCGGGGAGCTTGATCGAATAGTGGTCGACAGAATGAGGGCATTCCGTTTCGCCGTCGGTGCATGCCGGATAGTTGGCGGTGGCCGCACAGGAGGTACGCAGGCAATCGTTCCACGGATCGCCCATGTAGCGGAAGCCATCCCCTGAAGTGCCCGGAGTGTACACGTCCTGGATTCCCAACCAAGTATTGGCGTCATAGGTGTAGTCGTTGCCGTAG
>JAZDLZ010000456.1:0-4705 GCA_043801535.1 Pseudomonadota bacterium | reverse complement strand
ACTCGCGCGTTGGCTTGACGCGTCGGCAACTCCAGACGGAAGAATCACCGAAAGCCTGAACTGTGCCCCCTCCGACATTGCCTGTTGCCTGTTGCCGGTCGCCGGTTGCCTGTGGCCTGTTCTGCAGCGGAGGGAACGAGCCTAGACGCTCGGTCAGGCGCATGCTGCCGGCTGGAATCGTGGACTCCGAATCCCAGGCCGTCCAAGCGCTCGTTGACGCTCGATAGTCGTGCTGCTAGCCTTGCCGGAAACTCGCTGTGTGTGGTGTCATGAGCGTGGTTTCCGCTGTGCTCAATCCTGTCGTGGCTGTCCTGCTACTCCTTCTGTTTCTCCTGGGAGGCGGCGCGCTCCTATGGCGACGGCGAAAACGGTCGCTCGCCTCTCGAGAGAAGGAGAATACCGCGAAGCCGACTTGCTCTGGAGCATTGCGCTCGTCCCCGAGTCAGCAGACCGAATTGCCGGTCGATCTGCACGAGCAGGCGCCTTTCTCTGTAGCTGTCATCACCCTTCCCGTGGCCAAAGTGGTTTGTCCGATCTGTCGCCGACGTTTCCGGCCAGGTACACGGTTCTGCCCTTTCGATTCGAGCTTGCTTCTTCCAGCAGAGCACGTCGAGCACTCGGAAGAATCACAGGCATTGATCTGTCCTCGCTGCCATCACGCCTTCGGTCCAGGTGCGCGAGTATGCCCAAGTGACGGCGAGGAGTTGGTGCCGATGTGGGAAGCCGTTCGGGGCAGACTTGGAGAGCCCGCGCCAACTGGAGTCATCGGCAAGATCTGCCCACACTGTGCGGCTCGCTATGACCTCGCCAATACTTTCTGCAGCAAGGACGGTATGGCGCTCAGAGTGATCAACTAGCGACGCTGGGATTTCACAGTCCCTGAACCATCGCTGGTCAGTTGTTCTGGGTGCGCTATACTTCGCAGTATTCGGCTGCTCGTCGGCCTGGAGCGCGTGGAGCGCGCGGAGACAAACATGAAGAAGCTAGTCCTAGCATTCGCATTGTCGATAGTGTTCGCGTTCGAGTCTCAAGCATCGGCCAAGCTGTTCGAGATCTACGCTCAAGCTCAAGGTGGATCCAGCTTTGCCGGCCGCCAAGCCACGGCGGACCAGCAAGATGGGTTTTTCGCCAGAGCGAGCGGCTGGACTGCCGGCGGTCTCGTCGGAGCCGAAGTGCTCATGCTCGATTTCTGGCTGGAGCACAATCAGTACCTCGATGCCGGTGAGGTGCAGGCAACCTGGACTCAGCTCATGGTAGGTGCTGACGTCGACGTGCCGCTAGTCCCGCGCGTTCTCCGGGTAGAGTTTGGCCTGGCCATAGGAGCTGGCGCAGGGACTAGTGCTCAGGTCGAACCGCCGCTCGACAAGAGCGAGGTCACCGATCGCGGATTGCTTGCCCAGGCCTGGGTACGCCTCGAGCACCGCTTCAATCGGTTCGTGGCCATCGGAGCACAGATCCCGCTGACCTTCGGCTATTTCATCCGCAGCGGCGCTGTCAACGATTCGGAGAATCGCTACAGCTCAGCCCAAGGAGCTGTCCTCGTCAACCTGCGCTTCACGCTCGGGCTATAGGTGACTTGACTACTGGGCTGTTTCTTTCAAGGCACGCTTCAGGGCATCGGCAAAAGATGCTGGTCTTGGCATCGGATCGTTGAAACGCCGGAGCTCTCGGCCATCGGCACCGACGATGATGACTGTCGGCAGGCTCTTGGCTTGCCAACGATCCTGGGCTTCGTACGCCTCGTCGGCACCATCAGTGAGATCGACCTTGAATGGCACAAAACGTTCCACCACGATGTTGTGGACTACTGGATCGGCGAGAACCTCGCGTTCGAACTCCTTGCAGGGAATGCATTGCTCGGCACCGAAGTCGATGAGGACCAACTTGGAGTCCTTTCTCGCTTCGGCGAATGCTGCTGCTTCGTCGTGCCGCCAAGGCAAAGGTCTTCGAGGAGCAAGCATCCAGTTGATGGCACCAACGAGTCCACTGACAAGGAGCAGCACTCCTACTGCCTTGCGCAGCCTTGCCGCTGTCGCGTCGTGGAACGAGAGATGGATGGCACCGACTGCGATTCCGGCGCCGGCGAGCCCCACGCAGACGATGAGGAATGGTAGCTTGGGGCTCGTTAGCCTCGCCAGGGCTGGCCATATCGGACGCAGGAAGTATGCTGCGACGACTAGCAGCCCGATTGCCGCCACTGACTTGACTCCTTCCATCCACCGCCCGCTGCGCGGCAGACTGACGGCGAACGCAGCAATCACCCAGAAAAGCACGCCGATGCCGAGGGCGTAGGTGAATAGAAGAGAAAAGCCGAGCGGGACGTTGCGAGTGGTGGCGACATAAGCCAGAAGGGCTGCCAGGATCGGACCCGTACAAGGCGCAGCAGTGAGCCCACCGACGAGACCCATGGCGAACGCACCGCCAGCACCCTGGCCGCCAACCGATGCCAGTTTCGCTTGCAGCGACGCTGGAAGCTCCAGCTCGAAGGCACCGAACATGGAGGCGGCCAGCGCTGCGTAGAGGACTACGAGCGGCACAACCACGAACGGATTTCCGAGAATGGTGCCGAAAGCCTTGCCGGTAAGGGCGACCACAACTCCCAACGAGGAAAACATTGCACCCATGCCGAGCACGTACAAGGTGGCGAGCAGCACTGCTCGCGCTCGCGAGCTGGCGCCGCTGGATCCACCGAAAACGCCGACAATGATCGGAATCATCGGGTAGACGCATGGTGTTAGCGAGGTGAGAACACCGGCGGCAAACACTCCGAGATAGGCCCATAGCCATCCTTGCGAACGAAGCGCTTCGAAATCGAGTGGTCCGGCCAACGCCGGAGCAGGGAGGAAGAGGAACACGAGGAGTGTAGCCGTCGCTATCGATAGGGTGAGTGTCGGGCGCATATGCCAGGGAGCATGCAACGAGAGAGCGCAGTAGTAAAGCGCCGGAAAATGAGGGGATGCGTCAGTCGGCGACTCGGGTTGGCTTGGCGTCTTTGGCAACTTGGCGGTTCGTCGTATTCTTGGGATATGCCTTGCGCGAGAGTTGATTTCGTGGTCTTGCCGGCGAATCGGCCACTCGGCGGCGTGGTGAGCACGCCCGGCGACAAGTCGATCGGACATCGCGCGCTCATTGTTGGCGCTCTCGGGGAGGGCGCGTGCTGCATTGCTGGGCTCTCGAACGGTGCGGACAACCTGCGGACAATCGAGGCTCTGCGGGGGCTGGGAGTGGAGATCGAGCAGAAGCCGGAGGGGGTGATCGTTCATGGTGTCGGGTTGTCTGGTTTTCGAGCGCCCACTGCTCCTCTCGACTGTGGGAATTCCGCTACTTCCATGCGTCTCTTGGCAGGAGTCCTGGCTGCTCAGCCTTTCCGGGCAACGCTGGTTGGCGACGATTCCCTGGGCAGGCGACCAATGCGACGCATAGTTGCGCCGCTCACAACCATGGGCGCTTCCTTGCACGGCCGACCGGGAAAGAATCCGGACGAGGAATACCCACCGCTGACGATTGCCGGTGGAAGACTGTCGGGCTGCTGCCATCGACTACCGTTTGCTTCTGGCCAGGTCAAGTCTGCGTTGTTGTTGGCCGGGATCTTTGCCGACGGTCCTACCGAGATCCACGAGCCATTCCGGTCGCGCGATCACACTGAGCGGCTGCTAGCTCACCTGGGAGCGCCGCTCACCATGACAGCGACCGCTTCTGCAACAGACCCCCAGCGCCTGCGGCGAACCTTCGGACACGGTATTCGAACGGTATCGGTGCGCATCGATCCGCGTGGCTGGGACAGGCGGCTGCGCCTCCGCTTTCTGACGGTTCCGGGTGATCCTTCCTCGGCTGCCTTTGTGCTTGCCGCTGCGCTGCTCGTTGGCACCAGCGAAGAGGGCGTGCTGATCGAGGGAGTCTGCGTCAACCACACCCGTACTGGTTTTCTTGACGCCGTAACGAGAATGGGAGCGCAAGTCTCGCTCGAGAACCAGCGAGTCATGGCAGGCGAACCGGTCGCCGACGTGTTGGTCGTTGGCGGGCCTGCCAAGCTCAGAGCCATCGCGGTGGAAGGGGAAGCCGTAGTCCGGACGGTAGACGAGATTCCCATCCTTGCGGTGCTTGCCGCGAAGGCGAGCGGCTGCACCGTCATAAGGGATGCGGAAGAGTTGCGGGTCAAGGAATCGGATCGGGTGGCGACGACCGTGCGCATGCTGCGGTCATTCGGAGTGACGGTCGAAGAAAACGCTGATGGGCTGGCTATCGATGGCCAGCCTGGGTGTCTCTTTTCGGCCGGCGAAGTGGACTCGGCAGGAGACCATCGTATTGCCATGGCAGCCGCCGTTGCTGCTCTGGGCGGATCAGGGACGACAATCGTCCGCAGTGTCGCCAACGTTGCCACGTCGTTTCCTGCGTTCGCTGCTGTGATGGGACAGCTTGGTGCGCAGATCACCGCCGTCCTGGTCTAGATATTCCGTCAGCCCAAATCGCTTGAGAATCTAGCGAGGTGAAGTGCAGCGAGCGAATCGATGGACTGCTCAAGTTCTATACTATCGAGAGGCTGCATAGGCAGCGCAGGTGAGGATTTCGGGGTGTGTCCCGGAGAGTCGACGGCGATTGCTCGATCGACGGTGGCCAACCGATTGATTTGATCCGGGATTCCGGCCGCCTATTCAGGTGCGAGCCGTACCGGGGGGGCTGTTCCAGTTCCTGGTTCCTTGTCCCT
>JAZDLZ010000455.1:0-4459 GCA_043801535.1 Pseudomonadota bacterium | reverse complement strand
AGGGACAAGGAACCAGGAACTGGAACAGCCCCCCCGGTACGGCTCGCACCTGAATAGGCGGCCGGAATCCCGGATCAAATCAATCGGTTGGCCACCGTCGATCGAGCAATCGCCGTCGACTCTCCGGGACACACCCGATTTGTGAGGATCGAGGTCGACAGGGAGGGCGTACCTGAACTCCCACCGCTCGGTGACTGCGTGGAGGCAGGCAGCCACAAGATCGTACTCGTCCACGCGATAGAATCGAGAGCAGGGGTCACCCTTGGACGCGCGCGTGCGCTGAAAATCGAGCCGAGGGCTCCCATCCGCCGCGCGGTTGCGCAAGACGTTCTTACACTGGACGGCAAGCGTGCGGCTGGAGAGATAACGCAAGGTGACATCTGGGCCGCCCTCCTCGTCAGAGCGACGACAATCGGTGACGCCGTTCACACCACCGAGGACGCGCACGAGGTGCTCCTCGGCTACCCAGCCGCGCACGGCCATCTTGAGCCGTCGTGCCGAGGCGATGAGGTCAAGGACCGCAGTCTCGGTCATCTCAAACTCTCGCGCGAGCGCGTGCATCGTCGCGTGAGGCGGCGCGACCATAGGCAGCTCGGGGCCCGACTGTCGCGGCGCTTCGGGCATCTTCTCGGCGAGAAGCTGGCGATGACCTTGGTCCAAGCCGTGAGCTACCCGTTCGAACCGGAGATACTGGAGGAGAGAGGCACGGGTACCGCCGACCAGCACCTCGACGGGATCGAGGTCGCCTTGCCGACGGTCGCGCTCCCAGGTGTGCCAGCCTTGCCGCAGGATTGCATCGACCTGGGCCTGCTTGAGCTCGATCGAAACGAAGAACTTCGTCGGGTTGTGGATCTCGGGGTCGGCGCCGACGAAGATGCCGGTATCCGGGTTGATGCCGAAAAACAGCGTCGTGTAGAGACCGAATGGATCCTGCCAGATCTCGTGTGGCCGGCCGTCCTTCGATCCGTACTTCACCTGGAAGCGCCACTCGTCCTCGGGTCGGTTCTTCGTCAACCTGGCGTTGGCGTAGAAGGCGTATGCGATGATCCCCATCCGTTCGCCCATAGGCGTTTCGAGAGCGATGCGAAAAGGTGCTTCGCTCGCGGGGGTGTGGCGGATAATCGTGCAGCCGGCCGTCTCGAGGGAGTCGAGCACGAAGTCCATCAGTGGGCCACGGTCGTGCGCCTGGACTCGGTATCTCCTGTACTTCACGGGACCATCCTACTGCGTGAGGCATCCGTGCGCGAGCACCCCTGAAATTTGCCCCCATGACTGCCGCGAGCTGCTCGCCGAGCACCACCAGCCAGCGAATGACGGCCGTGCGCTCGCGCTCCGGACCAAATGGATGGAGATGACAGGGCGGCGGTTGTTCTGGGGGCGGAGGCTCGACACTTCGTTGGCACGGACCAGCCCAGTCGATGGGTGCGCTCGTACCGGACGTCGAGCTTCGCGGCGGCGAGCGCGTCGTCTGGGTGGACGCCAAGTACAAGGCGCATCTCGAGCTTCTCGCTCGGAGAGGACGGAGCGGGCTTTCCGACGAGATACGTGCCGAGCACCGCGCCGGCCTACATCAGGCTCTGGCCTACGCCTCGCTCGCAGACGCTCTCCTGTCCCAGCACTTGTTCGTCCGCTGTCCCTGGTCATGCGCAGGCTGCCTGTGGCAATACTGGACGAGAAAGGCGGGTCAGCATGCAGCCACACCTGAGGCTTCACCTCGATCTCGATTCTAGCCGCCCGCTGGGTGCGGCAGAAATCGCCACTGCCATTGGCAAAGGCGTCGTTCAGCTTCCCTATGCAGACGGTGCCCGATTGCCCCCAGTTCGCGTTCTGGCGCATCAGCTCGGCGTGTCGAAAAACACTATTGCGGCCGCCTACGACGAGCTCGTTGCCCGGGGAATCATCGCCAGCGAAGAACGTCGTGGTTTCTTCCTCGCAGGTCCGCCGGATCGCGCGGTCGAGTCGCCCGAGTGGAACGTTGCGCCTCCTCGCGTGCGCCCCGCCACTCTTGCCGAGCTACCCTCACCTCGCGGGACTCGCGGGAAGCGTGATGGCGTAATCCACTTGAACAACGTCTTCGTCGATCCCGACCTCCTGCCGCGCGAGAGGATTGCGGATTGTCTTCGATCTGTCTTGAGAGCTCCCGGCATCCACACCTTCTACGATGCGCAGGGCCATCTTCCCCTACGAATGGCGATCGCCAAGCGCCTGCAGGCTCGCGGCATCCCGGCCCGCGCCGAGCACGTCATCATTACGACCGGCTCGCAACAAGCGCTCGATATTGTCTGCCGCGCCTTGCAGCGGAGGAGCATCGCCACCGAGAATCCTGCCTACGCGATTGGCAAACGGCTGTTCGAAATGAACGGGGTCGAGACTGTGGGCTTGCCATTCGATCCGTTCACCGGCATCGACCTACAGCGCTGGAAGGACATGCTGTCGATGGCTCGGCCGAGTCTCCTCTATTTGACGAGCAGCTTCCAGAACCCGACCGGCTATTCGTACTCGACGCACGAGCTCTCGAGTATCGTGCAGCTTGCAAGCGAGCTCGGCTTCGGCATTCTGGAGGACGACTGGGGCTCGGACATGCTCTCGTTTTCCGAGTTCCGCCCGCCGCTGCGCTCCCTTGGCGGCGAAGGTGTCCTGTACATGAATAGCTTCACCAAGAAGCTCCTGCCGTCACTACGGATTGGTTTTCTGCTCGCCAACGATGCCTGTCTCGACTCCCTCATCGAAGCCAAGCGAGTCGCGACCCTCGCGAATCCCACCCTCATCGAGGCTGCTCTCGCCGAGTTTCTCGACCGCGGCTACTTCGACGCTCATCTCAAAGCCATGCAAGAAGAGCTCGATCGGCGATACAGTGCTTGCCTCGAAATCCTGCGCCACACCATGCCAGAAGGCGTGCGCTGGACGACCCCGGGCGGCGGTCCTCTGCTCTGGCTCGAGCTACCGCGTTCCGTCGATCTCTCCGCGCTTCGCGAGAGACTTGCCCAAGGTGGAGTTGCAGTGCTTTCGTCCGAGGAGTCATTCTTCGGCGCACCGCACCTTCACGGCTTCAGGATTGGCTATGCCTACCCCAAAACCGCCGAGCTCGAGCGAGGACTCCGGACAGTAGCGGCGGAGATCCAGAGGCAACTCGCCCGATGAGTAGCGACGAATCCGTGGCGGCTCATGCCCGTTGAATCACGAGGGTGGCTCGACGTTCTGTTCTGCTATGCTCGCGTCCCCACCCATCCTCACGAGGGAGAGGACGCCCAAGCAACGCAACGCATTTGACCACGCCCACCTATGCGTTCGGCCACAGCCGAGGCGCTGTCGTCTTGATTCTACGCCACCGTCTGAAGTCGACCTGGAATCAGGTCGCCAGCGGCTCGCGTGCCGACCGGAAAGCTGGGGGCAGGCCCATCTCGCCGACCCGCACCGCGACGATGCCTCCGACGATGGCGCAGGTGGTGTCACGATCGCCGAGACCCGACACGGTGCTCCACATGGCATGCTCGTAGTCGTCGAGGTGGCGAGCCGCGCACCACAGGGCGAAGGGCACGGTATCCGAGCAGATGACGCGCCTGCCACTGCCAAGCTTGCCGGCAGCCAACGCAGGGCTGGTGCTGAGAGAGAGCGCACGGGCAGCGGCAATCCCGTCACGAGTGGGACCGTCCGGAGTGCGCGCGAACGCCTCCTCGAGCAAGGCCAACGGATCGTCAGGCCGCGCGCACGCGCCGATCTGCCAAGCTACCGCCGCGGCTACTACCACTGCCACGGCGCCGGCCGCACCATCCGGATGGGCGTGAGTGGGATCGGCCGAGGCACGGGCGTGCGCCGCGGCCTTCTCGAGATCATCGGCGAAGTAAGCGCCCAGCGGTGCCACGCGCATGGCCGAGCCGTTCCCCATCGAGCCGTGGCCATCGAAGACGCTTCCCGCCGCCTCGCGCCAGGGCGTGCCTGCGCAGATTGCAGCGAGGATATCGTGCGCCGCGCCTCCGTACCCGCGGTCAGGATCGGACGCGTGCCGGCTGGCGAATGCAGCGGCGAGCGCGTCGCGATCGATGCCGCCTTTTGCGTCGAGGACATCGACGATCGACAAGGCCATCGCCGTGTCGTCCGTCCAAGCCCAAGGCGATGCCGGAAGCATCCGCTTCTCGATCATACGCAGCGCTCGGTCTGGCGGACCGAAGAACCTCTCACCGAACGCATCTCCGATCGAAAGCCCTTCGAGGGAGAGACGGGCACGAGCCATTCTTGCGTGGTGGTCGTCGGGGCGAGCCATTCGAGCAGAGTACCACTGCCGGGCGGGTGTGAACAGAAGCGGGTGGTTGTGGTTTTGCCTGTTCCGAGTCCCTAGTTCCTTGTTCCAGTCCTCTTTCGAGGTGCTATTCTCGCCGCAGCAATCGGCGGCGCGACGGTGACATGGCACTCCAATGAATGGCCGAATTGAACAAGGAACTAGGAGCAGAGGACCAAAGAC
>JAZDLZ010000748.1:0-3828 GCA_043801535.1 Pseudomonadota bacterium | reverse complement strand
AGTTGCTCTTGTACTTGTCGGGTACCAGGAAGGTATAGCTGGTGCGGAATTGCTCGGTTGGTACTGCAAAAGACAGCGCCGGGTCGCCGCTGTTGTCGTCGCCACTACCTATCGAAAGCAGATAATGGGCAACCAGGATCGGCTCAGTGGCGCGGATCTCCACGTCCCCTTTAATGTTGAAGGCGCACGCTGTGCCGCGCTCGAGTGTCTTGCATTCCGCGCTCGAGCCATTCACGGTCACGGCGGTGCCCGGCTTTTGGGCGATGACCCGAATCCGATCGGGCTCGCTCTTGCGTTGCTGGGAACGAGCAAGGGCGAACACCTTGCCCCAAGTGGAGGTCGGGAATAATTGGTCCTCGAGATGGTCGGCGCAGCACACTGCGGTGGTTTCGACGATCGCGACTGCTTCGTGACCAGAAAAGGCGCCGAATGGCTTGTCGCCGGTGATGACGGTCCCAGAGAGGTCGCCGCCGGGCTGGGCCTGCAAGGTGAGGGTCTGGAACTGCCTCAGCTCGAACGACTTGCCTATCTTGGCAGTCATGGCGCTGAATCCCGGACCAGCATAGACGTTGGCGGTCGGCGTCACCGTGATCTTGGTCGTTCCTGGGTCGGAGGCAACGATGGTGGCATAGCCTCGAAATTTGGGACCTTCGGTCGGCCAGCCAAGAACCAGGTACTCTCGATCGAAGGTGTGGGTCGGCAGGAGCAGTGAAGCGTCATTCGAAAAGACACCGACGTTGTCGAGTGGATTGAACTGGTAGGCAACGATGGGCCGGGCCGAGGTCAAGCGATATGCCTTGTCCGTGATTCCGGAGTAGTCGAGCGACTGATCGGAGAACCCCATGCTCTGCGGCAACAAAGCCTTCACCTCGCCGGCGGCAACGGTCACAGTCTTGGAGAGGCCGGCCATATTGCTGAGCGTCACCTCGACGCTGCTGGTCTGATCGGGGTTGGATACCACGACCGCGAACGGTGAGTGCTGGGCTTCGCGAACGCAGATATCGGTCTCCTTGCAGGTATACCCGGTTGGGCAGGAATCATCGAACTCGCAGAGCAGTATTGGGTTGCCGACAAAAGGCACACAGGCCTTCAATCGAACGGAAATGGTGTCGCTGGAACATGATTCGGCGATGTCGATTGCGTTGTCGAGATCGACGGGCCAGTACTCGCAGCCAATGTAGCTACGCCGTTCGACAGCGTCGGCGCACGGATCGTGACACTCGCCGTTGTAGCACATTCCTGGATTGCATATCTCGAGCACCTCGCCAACCGTCCCGTCGGCGTTGCATTCATGCAGCTCATCGTCGGTGCAAATCGTCTCGTAGGCCGGGTTGCAGTCCACGCAACCGAGGTCGGGAAGACAGGCTCTACTTCCGCAGGATTCGATATCCTGATACTGGGCCTGACGGCATTCCTGATGGCGCCCGTCATAGCAACGCTTCTGTCCGTCAACGCAATCGGGCTCGTCATGGCCATCGTCGCCGTCGACCGAGGGTTGCTGGCTCGCGTCCAGCCGTAACGTCGGCGGACCGCACCCGGCGGCGCCAACGACGAGCGATAGCGAAACCGCTGCTGTGACAGTCGCTGGCACGAAGAGGATCGAGATCGACTGGTAGCTCCGGGACGCTGTTTTCGGCAACGCTCTCAGCATCGAAATACCTCCCGACAGGGCTGAAGAAATGGTCCTTGACGGTCGAGTATGCGGTCGAGAGACACTCAACTCTCGACTGCTTCCCTTTGCCTATCGCTCATCGCCTAACGACTAACGGGACTAGTAGGACTAATGGGACTAGTGTCATCGACTACTGATATTGACAGGTCCAAGCGATTTGGCTCGGACCTGTTGGGCTTAGCCAGAGGGCCGCTTTCCTCGGAGGAGATCCCCAAGAGTGCCGAGGCTTTTGGGCGCGTGTGCCGCGGCTACGTTCTCGAGTGGCTCGTTTTCCGCTCGAGGAGCCAGTCCGAGTGAGAGCCGGCGGTTGGCAGGGTCGATGCCGAGTACGATCACCTCGACTGGCTCGCCGGCCTTGAGCAGCTCGCGGGCGTGCTTGATAGCCCTTTCCTGACCAAGCTCGCTAATGTGCAGCAGTCCCTCCACTCCCGGGACGATTTCGACAAATGCACCAAAGGCTACCACCCGGGTGACTCTGCCACTCACGCGCGCACCTTCGGGAAACCGGTCCGGAGCATCTTGCCAAGGGTCTCGCTCCATGGCCTTGAGCGAAAGGGCGATACGTTCGTTGGAAGGACGGCCGCGCGGCGCTCTCGTCCTGGCGGATTCCGCCGTGGCCACCCCTGGACTCTCGATCTTCAACACCTGCACTGTCACCGTCTGTCCAACCGAGAGTACGTCAGCCGGCTTGACGTCCCGCGAAAAGGCGAGCTCGCTTACGTGCACCATGCCTTCGATACCGCCGATGTCAACGAAGGCACCGTAGTCCTTGATGGCAGTTACCTTGCCGTCGAAAACTGCTCCGACCGCAAGGCGGCCACGAGTCTCGATAGCTCGCTCTCGAGTCTCCCGTTCGAGGAGAGCGCGGCGCGACAGCACCAGGTTCGGGTCGCCCCGATTGTTCTGCTCGTAGCGAGAAATCACAAAGGTCAACCTCTGGCCAATCATCTGGCCAGGGTCCTCGACGAAGCGATCGCTGAGTTGTGAGATCGGACAAAAGGCGCGTAGACCGGCGAGTTGGATTTCGGCGCCCCCTTTGATTATTGCGGTGACGATCCCTTCGACCGGAATGCCGTGGGCGAAGGCGCTCTCCAGCTCTGCGCGTGCTTCCGAGCCTTTCCCAAGGACACGGCGGAGGACGATACAGCCCGCCTTGCCCTCGATAGCCGATACTCGGGCCTCTACGGTGTCTCCAACCGCGACCATCACCCGGCCGTTCTCGTCGCTGAGCTCGGCAATGCCGATCATTGCTTCGGCCTTTGTTCCGAGGTCAACGAACACCTCTTCTTGGCCGATGGACACCACTTGACCGCGAACTAGATCGCCAACGCGCGGATCGCGCCGCTTCTGGCTGCCGTCTTGTTTGTCGTACTCCGCAAGCAACGTTGCGAAGTCTTCTGCTTTCTCGTTCTCGGACGCTCCCATGAAGGGCGAAGTCTAGCTCTTCGGACAGTCGAGCACAACAGGCTAGGAGGCTGGTCGAAACTATCTTGCCAAGATGGGACACGAGGCGCGCGGCGGGCAAGGCGCGAGGAGGGCGCATACTCTCTGTATGTAGCGGGGGGGCCCCGTCGAGGTTCCCTCGATGGGGGGGCGGCGAGGGCCCGCAGCCGCCCTTCTGTCGACGAGCAACGCAGCCCGCCGCGTTGGTTGGTGTTCTAGATGTCAATATAATTTCGACCAGCCGACCTAGTCGCCGTTCCAGGCGGCAAGCTCGTCAATGCTCTGGCCGTCGATGCGCTCGACCCAGCCAAAGGGATCGTCTTCTTCGCCGTGTTGCAGGCGGGTCAGGTAGGTGTAGAGCCGGAGGGAAAGATCGCCGGTGCGGTTGCGGCCGACAATGACTTCCTTGCCCTTGTAGGAAAGCACTCCGACCGGAGAGACGACCGCCGCAGTTCCCGTTCCAAAAATCTCTTTCAGCTCTCCGGTTCGAGCAGTTTCCATGACCTCCTCGATCGAGATCATCCGCTCGCTGATTTTGAGTCCCCAGCGACGGCAAATCGTAATGACGCTGTCGCGGGTGACGCCGGGAAGGATCGTGCCGCTCAAGGGAGGGGTTACGATCTCGTCGCGGAAAACGAAGAAGATGTTCATCGTGCCAACTTCTTCGACCCAGCGATGCTCGATAGCGTCCAGCCACAAGACCTGGGTATAGC
>JAZDLZ010000439.1:0-4500 GCA_043801535.1 Pseudomonadota bacterium | reverse complement strand
ATCCCTGGCATCGCCGTCGTAGGAATAGCGCGGTTTTGCACTACAGCCCAACGATAACATACCGAAACCATACGTGTTCGTCTACAGGGGTGGTCAAGTCAGGTTGCCTGTTGCCTGTTGCCGGTCACCTGTTCTGCAGCGTAACGAACGAAGCTAGGCGGCCCGATCAGGCACATGCCGCCGTACGAAGTCCTGGACTCCGAATTCCAGTTGCTGTAGGTGAGCAAGCCAGGTCGTGCTGGACAGAACTATTTCTTGCTCCTTGACAGAGTCGATGACGCGGAATACCAAGAGCGGAGACCGATGAAACGCGATTACTACGAGGTGCTAGGAATATCCCGTACCGCCGACGCCGGGGAAGTCAAGAAAGCCTACCGCAAGTTGGCGCTCGAGTATCACCCGGACCGCAATCCTGGCGACAAGACTGCCGAGGAGAAGTTCAAAGAGGCTGCGGAGGCCTACGAGGTCCTCTCCAACCCAGACAAGCGGCAACAATACGATCGGTTCGGTCATGAAGGCATGCGTCAGGCAGGATTCGAGGGATTCTCTGGACTCGATGACGTCTTTGAGCACTTCGGTAGCCTCTTTAGCGACTTCTTCGGTGGTCTTGGACAGAGTCAGAGGAGAGGGCGCGGCCGGGTTCGCGGAGCAGACCTGCAAACGGAGCTAGAGCTGTCGTTCGCCGAGGCAGTATCTGGAGCGGGGCGCGAGGTATCGGTGAATCGGCGAGCGGCTTGCGTGGAGTGCGGGGGTAGCGGTGCCAAGGGAGGAGCAACGCCCGATCGATGCAGCACTTGCCAGGGTCGCGGGAGCGTATACCACGCTCAAGGTTTCTTCATGATCGAGACGGGGTGTCCGTCCTGTCGAGGGAAAGGAGTGGTTGTGCGCGACCCGTGTCGCTACTGTAGTGGATCGGGCGTGCAGGCGAAGCGCGAGACTCTGACCGTCAACGTGCCACCTGGGATAGACGATGGACAAATGCTCCGTATTGGTGGCAAGGGAGAGATCCCCTCGGGTGGGGGTATCCCCGGCAATCTCTATGTCACTTTGCGCGTAAGGGAAGACGAGCGGTTCAGGCGTGATGGCTGTGACATCATCACCGAAGTGCTCATTCCGTTCACGACCGCTGCCCTCGGAGGGACGGTGACGATCCCCACCTTGGACGACAACTGCGAGGGTACTGCCGAGCTCGAGGTCGAGCCCGGTACCCAGCCAGGCGCGATCGTCGTTCGCAAGGGTGCTGGCATTCCATCCCTCGACGGAGACGGCAAAGGCAACCAACTAGTCCGTTTGCAGGTCGCCGTGCCGGCATCGCTCAATGACCGGCAGCGAGAGATTCTCCGAGAATTCGCTGCTGCGGGCGGAGAGCAGTTGCCAGAGCGGGAAAAGCGCAGATTCTTCGGGCGAAAGCGAAGAAAATAGCTCGGCGGCGGGGCGGGATGTATACAACCGGTACTCCAGGCTCCTTACTTTCCTGCCGCGCCGGTTCGCTTCTTGGCTTTGGTAGCCTTGGTTGCCCCCTGCCTGTCTTTCGACGATTCCGCGGTTTTGGTCGGGTTCGCGGTCTTTGCTGGTTTGGCTGGCTTTGCCGACTTGGTGGCTTTGGCTGGACGGCACTTGCTTCCTCGCGCGATAGCTGCGTCGGGGATTTCTCTGCGCACGACGGGGACCTCGCCGCTCTCGAGGTACGAATAGGCAAAGTAGGAGCTGAGCACACGTTTGGAGTAGAGCCGAGTTTCGTCGTACGGGATCTCCTCGATGAGCTCGTCGAGATGGCGGTGTCCGCGCTCGCATAGCCAGCGCCACACTGCGTGCTCGCCAGCATTGTAGGCAGGAACCAGCAGTCCTGCTTCGCCAGCGAAAGTCTGAAAAAGGAACGCGAGGAATCGAGAACCGATGGCCACATTTCTGTCCGGGTCGCGAAGAGTGTCGCGATTGATCTCGAACCCGAGTCCTTTGCCGAATCGGCGTGCAGTTGGAAAGATCATTTGCGTCAGGCCGATGGCATTGGCGAACGATTCCAGGGTTGGATCAAAGGCACTCTCCTCGCGCACGATGGCACCCAGTAGCGCCACTGGATAGCCGTGCTGGCGAGCAGCCGGCTCGAGAAGGTGCCACCAAGCTTTTGGATAGGCGATATCCCACCGCTGCCTGGCGGTCTTGGTAGGCCAAGCCAGCCGATAGTCGGGCACGAACCACCGGGCGATCCAATGGGACTTGTCATGGCGTCCCGCTCGGTGATAGAGGAGCGCGGTTGCCCAGAGCCTCTCGGCTTTCTCGGGGTCGCTTTCTCGACTCTTGCCTTCAGGTACGCGCAGACCTTGCCTTGCCAGCTCGCGCTCTGCCTCACGGCCGAGTCCAAGACGGAGGAGCTCGATGGCGCGGAGGAACCCAGGCTCGCCATACGTGCTACGAGGGGAAAACTGCAGCTCGGCACTCCCGGAGGCACGGTCGGAGGCACGGTCGATCTCGGCCAGTACCCGTGCGAGCTCCTTGTCGTCGATCTCGCGAATTCGATTCAGGGACAGGAACGAATAGTAGCCAAGGGGATACTCGCGGACGCAGCTCTCGTAGGTAGCGAGGGCTTGGCGGCGTTCACCTAGCTCGTCGAGGGCGCGAGCCTTCCAGTAGTGGGGCTGTCCTTCTGCCCAGTAGTTGAAATCGTGCGGCACCACGGCGATCTCTCTGTCGAGGAGCTGGATTGCCAACCGGTAGTCCTTGGCTCGGTAGGCGCGCCAGGCAAGTCGCCACAGCGCCTCGGCGCGCATGTCACCGTCGGGAAAGAGCTCCGGAAGGTCGGACAGGAGCGAGACGATTCTTTCGCTCGCCCCCGGCACTCCTTGCTTTTCGAGCGTCATCCAGATCTCCGCTTGTCTCAGGCACGCATCGTCGGAGAAGGAGTGCTCCGGATGAAGGGTTTCCGCGAGCCGAAAGAAGGCAATAGCCTTTTCGGCACCATCTTGACCGCCGACATTGCCATAGGCTCGACCTGCCTGATACGCCGCTTTGACCTGAAGGTCGGGATTTTCGGCCTTCTTGCACTCCTCGACGGCTTGGGCGAAGAGCGGCGCGGAGCGCGCGCGCTGCCTCTGCTTGAAGACGCTCTGGGCTCGGAGGTAGCTGGCTTCGCAGGCGAGCGCGGGAGTCAGCTCGCTGGCATCGAGTGCCGCTGCGAATTCTGCCTCGGACTCCGGATTGCGCATGGCGTCGAAGAATGCCCGCCCGCGGCTGATGTGCTCCAATTCCGTCGTGGTCTCGTACGGAGCTCGATCGCGGGCTGGCAAGCTGGCGAGTAGCGCCGCCGTCCTCGCTTTCGCTTCAGCGGCGAAGCGTGACAGCGGCGCATCGAAGATGAGCTGGCGGTAGAGCTTCAGGGCATCGGGAATCTTCTTGCCGGCGTGCTCGTAGGCCTCGGCAAGGCGAAACGACGCCTCGGTATGGCGAATCCCGTTGGGATAGTCTTGCAGATAGCGCTCGTAGAGAGTTGCCACTTCGCGCCAGCGAGACTGCGCTCGCAAGATGTCGCCCTCGAGCAGCCTGCGCTCGGCATCGAGCACGGACTTCGACGAGACAGCAGCAGCCCGTTCGGATGCCTTGGCAAGGTCGTGAGCAAAGTAGTACGCCCGGGCGGCATAGTAGCGCGAATAGTCCTCCAGGAGGGGCATTCGGCTCGCGACCTTGTCGTAGCCAACGGCAGCGTCCGACCAGCGACCCAGCTTGTCGTCGCACGCCGCCAGCAGGAACATCGCCCTCGACTGGGTTCGTTCGTCGAGAGAGCCATTGGCAAGAATCGAGGCGAGCTCGGCGCGAGACTCCTGCCAGGCGCCGAGCGACATCTTGGAGGCCACCGTCTCGAAGTACGGTTCGGTGGCAGTCGGGAAGGGAGTGACGGGCGAACCGGGACCGTTGGCCGACGGCGGCGAGCTCGGCGAACCCGGCGAACCCGGCGACACAGATCGAGTAGTAGTCGCTGCGGATAGCGTGGATGCCGTCGGTGACTTGCTCGAGCCAGGAGCGCCGGCTGGCTCGGCCGAACACGCCTCCCGGCTACAGCTCGATGCCGAGGCAGCGCACCAGAGAAGGAGAGTGTTCGAGAGAAGAAGACCCGGGAAAGACAGAATGCGGTGGTGGCAGGCAAGCACAGCTAGACTGTAAGCATGTTGGCGAAGGTGGTGCAAGGAAGGGAGCGGTCTGCCGATAGCACCGTTCGGACGTGACTGGTGGTGCGCCTGGTCTCGTTGACGCTGCCTACCGTTCTTGCTGGATGCTGTTGGTTGGAATTCTTGACTCCGAATCCCAGGATCTGCGTGGGTGTGATGCGGTATGGTTGTATTGTCGCGCTGTCGTTACCCAATGGCCGTTCGAGAGCCGGCCCATCTCATAGATCCTGATACGTGAACCTGATCGCCCGACGTGATCGGGGCACGTCGACGGCTTCTTCGGCAATGCTCTCGTGATCGGGACGCATTCGGAGGAGGAGCGCCGCAAACAGGCCGCTGA
>JAZDLZ010000427.1:0-5069 GCA_043801535.1 Pseudomonadota bacterium | reverse complement strand
ACCGTCGCGCCGCCGATTGCTGCGGCGAGAATAGCACCTCGAAAGAGGAATGGAACAAGGAACTAGGGACTAGGCACAGGGAACAGCACAACCAACGGCTTTTGTTCACACCCCGCGGACTGCTGACGTTCTCCGAAAGGCACGCCGAGCTGTTTTTCGGTCGCGAGGCAGAAGTGGGGGCGTTCGTGGAAGCGATGCGGCAGCACGCAGTTCTGGCTGTGGTCGGTCCGTCAGGCGCTGGCAAGAGCTCGTTCGTGCAGGCCGGGGTGATTCCCCGTTTGCGCGAGCAAGGCGCCTGGACAGTGCTGGCGCTACGGCCTGGAACGGATCCGTTTGGCACTCTGGCAGCCCGTCTGGCAGCCGGTGAGAGCGCCACGCGGATGAGCGAGATCGTGGACAGCAGTATGTTCCACACCCAGGACGTACTGCCACCCGAGCTGTTGTATGGTGTGGCTGGGGCTGGGGCTGGGGCTGGCAGGGATGTCGAGGCACCGGCTCTGTCGCCGTCCCCACCGTCTCCACCGTCGCCGTCCTCCACGGCACCGTCGTCGCCGTCGGCACCGTCATCGCCGTCGTCGTTGTCGTCGGCGCGGAGACGAACGCTGGCGACGGCCCGGATGGCGGCGGCATCGCCGCCATCCAGTGACGAGGAAGTGCTAGCCAATCGTCTCTTCCAGTCGCCGGGACCGTTGGGCGTGATTCTTCACGAGTTGGCGATTCGCGAGCACTGCAAGGTGCTACTGTTCGTGGACCAGCTCGAGGAAGTCTATACCATGGTTACCGACGGACAGGTGCGGGAGGCATTCCTCCGCGCGGTCTGTGGCGTGGTCGACCATCCCTCGAGCCCGGTACGGGCGGTCTTCACTATCCGCGACGACTTTCTCGGTCATCTCGGAGGTGGGGCAGAGGTGTCGGCGGCGCTGTCCCGCGTTTTCGTGCTGCGGCGTCCGGGCAAGGAGGGGCTAGAGGAAGTTCTCACTCGGCCGCTGACTGCTGTCGGTTACTCCTTCGACGATCCTTCGCTTGCTGCGGAGATGGTGGCGTCGGTTATTGACGAGCCTGCCTGCCTGCCACTGCTGCAGTTCGCTGGTCAGATGCTGTGGGATCGGCGGGACAAGAACAATCGTCTGCTGAACCGGTCTGCCTACGAGGCCATGGGCGGGGTGGCCGGGTCGCTGGCCGAGCATGCTGACGGAGTGTTGGCTGGAATGGCGCCCGCCCAGGTAGAGCTGGCGCGCCAACTCTTCCTGCGATTGGTGACTTCGGCGGGCACTCGCCGGGTGGTGTCGATGTCGGCGGCGGTGGGTGGGCTTGGGCCAGGAGTAGAGGAAGTCCTCGACAAGCTTACCCAGGCACGGTTGTTGACAGTGCGAAAGGCCACCGACACTGGCCGGCGGCACCACGGCGGAGGCGGCGCAGGAGGTGGAGGTGGAGGCGGAGGCGGAGGCGGCGAGCCGGTGCTGGAGTTGGTTCACGAGTCGTTGGTTCGCACCTGGGCAAGGCTGGCACGCTGGCTGGAAGAGAGTCACGAGGAGCTGATCGTGCTTGCCGAGATCGGGCAGGCAGCAGAGCTCTGGCAGCAGCGGGGGCGACGCATCAAAGAGGTTTGGCAGGGCAATGCGCTCGCCGACGCGCGCCGCAAGTTGGCGCGGCTGAAGTCCAAGGTGCCCGAGCACGTAGCGCAGTTCTTGCAAGTGGGCTTGCGCAAGGAGAGACGGCGGCGTCTGCACAAGCGAGCGCTGTTGGCGGGTGGTATGGCAGTGCTGGCGGCAGTGGCGTTGGTTTCGCTCTTGGTGGCCAAGCGTATGGGGGAGCAGCGGCGGGTAGCCGAGGCACAGAGGGCTCGGGCGGAGAATCGCGAAGCGGAGGCTCAGCGGGAAGGGGCAAGAGCAGCGTTTGGTCGCGGCGATCTGCTGGAGGCGCGGGCCAAGCTGCGCGGATCCCTGGAAACCAGTGATTCCACGATGGGCAGGGTGTTGTGGGGACAGCTCCAGCAGGAAACCATGGTGTGGAGCAAGACGCTCGGAGCGGCGGTCCACGATGCAGCCTTCTCGCCCGACGGGAAGTACGTTGCTGGCACCTGTGTCGATGGCAGGGTCTACCTGATCGACACCGACACGACCGCGCTGCGAGTGCTACGTGGCAGCGGTGGCGGGCTCATGGCGGTTGCCATTTCGCCGGACGGTAGATACGTCGCGGCAGGCAGCCAGGCCGGTCCGGTGGCGTTCTGGGATGTGGTGCAGGGCAGCTCCCGGGAGCTCGTCGGTCACGGTGCCCAGGTTTTCGGCGTGGCTTTCGACGGAACTGGCCGATTGCTGGCGTCGGGCAGCTTCGACAATACCGTGCGGCTGTGGGACGCCGGCAAAGGCACAGAGCTGCTGGTGCTGCGCGGACACACCCGGCACGTTACCAGAGTGGTGTTCACTCCTGCTGGCATTCTGTTGTCGGCAAGCAAGGACGGTACAGTGCGACAGTGGGACACTCGGACAGGTAGCGGACGAGTGGTGGTCGAGTCGGGATCCCGGCTCTACGGCCTCGCGTATAATCCCGCTGTCGATGAGCTGATAGCCGGGGACGTCGATCAGACGATTCGCACGTGGAAGCTCGGCACCGGCGAGGAACGCGCGGTTCTGCGTGGTCATCGAGAGCTCATTCCTGCTCTTGCGCTCAGCTCCGATGGCCGGATGCTGGCGTCGGGCAGCCTCGATACGACCGTGCGCCTCTGGAGCCTCGACGATCGGGCTGCCGGCCGTCACGCCGTTCTCGGTCGTCACCAGGGTATCGTCGCCGGAGTTTCCATCAGCCGCGATGGACGGCTGGTGGCTTCCGGAAGCCACGACGGCACAGTAAGGTTGTGGCGCGCGCGACTGGAGAGCAATCGCGTGGAGGAGAGCGGCCACGTCGGCATGGTGCAGAGCCTGTCCTTCGCTCCAGATGGCAGCGCGTTGGCCACGGGTGCCGAAGACAAGACCGTCCGCGTCTGGGATACCCGATCGGGCAAGCAAAAAATGGTTCTCTCCGGTCATCAGGGAGTGGTGATGGGGGTGGCATTTCATCCGAATAGCAGAGCGATTGCATCGGCCAGCCACGACCGCAGCGTGCGGCTCTGGAACGTCGCGAGCGGCAGTAGCGAAGAGCTGTTGCCGCGTCACGCCATCCAAGCTTGGGATGTTGCCATTAGCTCGGATGGGAAGATGATTGCTTCGGTGGGCGCGGACTGGACGGTGCGACTCTGGGATGCGCAGACCTTGCAGGCGCGCGGCGAGCTAAAGGGAGAAGCGGTCTTGTCGAGCCTTGCCTTCAGTCCCGATGCCGCCCTGGTAGCCGCGGTCTCGGAAAACGGCGTCGTGTACGTCTGGGACACGGCATCCCTTCGTCTCGAGGCAAGGCTGCCCGGTCACGATGGAGGGATCTGGGGAATAGCCTTTGCCCCCGACGGGACAACGTTCGTCACCGGCGGCATCGACGGAATAGTTCGGCGCTGGGATCTCGCCGGCATGGCTAGCCGCATTCTGGGAAACTATGGTGGGCCAATCGAGCGATTGGCATTCACTCCCGACGGTAGGCTTCTTGGCGTCCCTACCATCGGCGCGCTAGTCCACCTTGTCGATCTGGCGAGCGGGGAGAACCGGGCCGTGCTACGTGGCCATCGCCGGGCAGTATCGGTGATTCGTTTCACGCCTGACGGCACAGTGGCGGCGACCAGTGGAATCGACGGCACGGTGCGTACCTGGGAGGTCGAGACTGGCCGGCCAATCTGGCGGGCACCATTGATGCTGCGTTCGCCACCTCGACTCTACACTCACCTTGGCTGGGCCAGGTTCGATGGCCTTCAGATGGCAGAAGCGGGAGTTGCCACGGCCTGGCGTCGATCGGTAGCGGAAGAGGCCAGGCTCGCAGTGCAGTACGCGGCAGCCGGCGGCCGGGCTATCGGTGCCGTCGGTGCCGTCGGCGCCATTGGCGCCGCCGGGACTTCCGGTGCTTCCCCTGGTGAAGATTTCCTGTGCCTTTCGACCCACCAGGACGAGCTGCAGCTCTGGAACATGGCGACCGACGAGCTTCTTCATCGCGAGCGGTTGAAGAACGTTTCTCGGATTGCGGCGACCCGGCGCGGCTGCCTGGTGTTGGCTGATGGGCGGGCTCTCTTGCTTTCGCTGGCGGCAGGCGCTGTGCCACGCGCCAGCGCTGCCGCGAGCTCTGCTCGAGGTGGCGCTCCGAGCGGGGGCGGGGTCCACGGTAGCGTACGCGAGCTGGCAAGCAAGGCGAGCGTTCTTGCTTTCCAGGATGGGAGCATTCTCGTTGCGAGCGAAAGGCAAGCGTTGGTGTTCGACGAGGAAGGCAACGAGAAGGGGAGGTTGCCGCTGGATCAGGGAGTCCGCGCGCTCGGTCTCGTCGGCGATAACGCAGGACGTCTGCTGGTCGTGGGCTACGATGCTGGCGATATCGAGCTCCGGCCGCTCGACGCCAGAACCGTCAAACCTGGTTTCAGCTTCGAGGAGACCCTTCCTGCGGCGGTGGAGCGGATCAGCGAAGGCCCACTGGGTACGTTGATAGCTGGCTACGAGAGTGGCGACCTTGGTATCTGGAGCGTCGAGACTGGCAAGAGGCTGCGTCATTTCAAGCTGCACGGTCCGGTCGTTCATCTACTCATCGAGGTGGACCGACTCTACGCAGCCACCGAGGTGGGTGACTATCGGGCGATCGATCTAACTGCGCTCTATCAGGACTACTGTGAGCTTCTCGGTGATGTCTGGAGCAAGGTTCCAGTGATCTGGCAAGGAGGCATGCCAACCCTGGCGCCACCACCAGCCCGGCATCGCTGCGCGGTCAAGGAGACTCGATGACTAAGATGGCTGCCCCCGTACTGGAGACCGTGCTCGCTGAAGGCACCATGGTGGACGAGTTTCGGGTGGTGCGGCTGGTTGGACGGGGCGGAATGGGGGAAGTGTATCTGGCGCGAGATACCAAACTAGGGCGTAAAGTAGCGCTCAAGCTGATTCGTCCTCGAACCTTGGGTGGCGGGGATGCGGTGGCTCGATTCATGCGCGAAGCAATGCTCACCGCGAGCT
>JAZDLZ010000409.1:0-2243 GCA_043801535.1 Pseudomonadota bacterium | reverse complement strand
CACGACATCGTCGATACCGACGGGGCGCTGTTCCTGGTGCAGGAGTATTGCGCTGGAGCCAGCCTCAAGGCAATGATTCGGCGGCGCGGCGAGGGGACCGGCGGGCTGCCGATCGGCGAAGTAGTCGCGATCGCCATCCAGGTGCTCGATGGTCTCGCGATGGCTCACGCGCAGGGAGTCGTGCATCGGGACATCAAGCCGGACAACATCCTGGTCAGTGACGGCGGGGTTGCCAAGATTGCCGACTTCGGCCTGGCTCGCACCGACTGGATGATCGGCCTGACTACTCACTCAATGGTGCTCGGCACTCCCGAGTATCTGGCACCAGAGATCGCTCACTCGCCATCGTCAGGTGTCGACGGCCGCGCCGACCTCTACAGCCTCGGCGTGACCATGTTCGAGGCGCTCACCGGGCGGCTGCCGTTCCGCGCCAGCTCGCCAATGCAACTCCTCGCCATGCACCAGAACGCGGTGCCACCCGATCCTCGCGAGCTCCGCGCCGATCTGCCCGCGCGTCTCGGACAGGTAGTGCTCAGGGCAATGGCCATGGATCCCGAGGAGCGCTATGCCACCGCCGAGGAAATGCGCCACGATCTGCAAACGGTCTTCGATCCGGCGCTCGATCCGACGTTCAATCTCGCGGCGAATCCGGCGGCTAGTCCAGCGCCATGCTCTGCACCAGATCCTGCACCCGGTCCTCCGGCGGAATGCATGGCGGAGGTCCAGCCTCCGACGAGCCGTAGTCAGCGTCCCCAGACCCGAGTCCCAGCGCAAATCCATGCTCAGGCTCGAATCGGAATCAGGGGTGTCAATGTGCCTGATTCTCGCGGCGGGCAGGGGGACACCGTAGTGGTAGCGCAACCAGCACGGTCACCGCAGCATGAGATGACGCACGCCCGGGGACGAAGAGGAAAGCAGCGACACGTGCAAGCGATGGATCAGGCGCTGGCATTGGCGCCAACGCCAGTACTGCAGCAGGATGCCGGCACAGTCGCATGTCCCAGGTGTGGCGAACGACTGGTCCCTGCGCTCTCGTTCTGTATCGACTGTGGCTGGATGCGAATCCGCTCGTCGCCGCCGGCCAAGAGAGGGGCTAGCCACCGAGTGTTCATCAGACTCAAACGCCGGCGCAGGCTGCTCGGTCTGAGAGGGCGCCTGTTTCTCCTCGTACGGACGCTACGAGTGCCCGCATTGAGCCGAGCACTCACCTGCGAGTTGCGAGCTCGCATGCTCGACACTCTGCGGCTGGCTGGCGCTCACCTGAACTACGAGACTGGCGAGATCGATCGACGACTCAAATGTTCTCCGTCGACGGTGATTGCCGAGGGGCTGGATGTGAGGGGCGCCGAGATGCTCGCCGGAGTGGTGAACGAATCGCTCGCTGGCGCCAACGTCGAAGCAGGAACGGCAGCGACACTGGCGACCTATTTGCGGAATGCCCGGCTGCCGGTGCTCCCTCTATGCCTGGTATCGGCGGCGCTTGTATACGGGATCGGCCTCGCGAAAGCCCTTGACCGCGTCCCCAGCGCTGTCGGGGCGATGGTGCTTGCTACGTTGTCACTATTGGTCCTTTTCGTCGGAACTACTGTGCTGATCGAGTACCGCTTGCTCACCAAGCCACTGGTCTCCTTTCCCCCCGTCGACCACCATGAGGAGAGCAGGGCGGGTCCTGTCCATCCGCTGGTGGCACGAGCAGCGGCGGCACTGCGCGAGCTCGGACAGCCTCGGCCACGCTCGTTGGTGCGCCAGCTCCTCGGCCGGGCGCTGGCTTTGCGCGTTCGCCTGGAAAAGAGCCCGCTCCTCGGAGCGGGGATGGTGGCCAGGCTCGACCGACTGTTCGATAGCGCGGTTGGCATGGTGAAGCGTGTCGCCCGCCTCGAAGAGGACTGCGCTCTCGTTGACGAGGCCGCGGTCATCGAACAGCTCGAATCACTCGACGTCCGCATCGCCGCCGCAACCAACACCGCCGACACTGAGGAGCTGATCGAACGTAAGCTCCAGCTCAAGGCGCTGCTCGCAGAGCACGACGACCAGCAGCGGCAGCGCACTGTGCTGGTCGGCAAGCTCCTCAAGGTCTCCACCGACATGGACAGGCTCGCCCTTCAGATCGACCTGCTCTGAGCGCTCGCGCGATTGTTGATGGGAGCGTTTGCAGGGTTTGTGATGGTGTCCTTCGCCCAGCTGCGTATCACCACATTGTGGAGGAACGGTGACGCAAATGCGTCATGCCCGGAATCATTCAG
>JAZDLZ010000403.1:0-5540 GCA_043801535.1 Pseudomonadota bacterium | reverse complement strand
GCGGACCGGTGACTACCTCCGATAGGTCGCCTTGCCTGTCTGCCAGACGGCGCACGACCGCCGCCAGCCGTCTGGGAGTACCCATCGTCACGATTTCGACGAATTCCAGTCGCGCAGCAGCAAGCTTCTTGTCCAGGAGCTCGCGCAAGGCGGTCTGACCGAGAAACTGCTCTCGGGCTGGGATCTCCTCAGTACCAATCTCGAGGAGCAGGTCGGCGGCGGGCATTATGCCATCTCCCTGGCCGCGACGAGGGCTGCCGCGCTCACGCCCACCTCCAAGCCTCGCTCGAACGCGACTCTGGCCCGTGCTGCCAATTCTACTGGCAGCAACGGGAAACCGAGGCGAGCCCGTTCCTTGAGATAGGCCTCGGCGCACCCTCTGGAGAGACCGCGAACCCGACCAATGTACCGCTGTCTTTCGGTCACGCTAATCGCTCCGCGGGCATCGAGCAGGTTGAACACGTGCGAGCACTTGATGCAGTAGTCATACGCCGGCAAGACAAGAGCTGCGGAAAGCAGGCGCCGGCACTCTGCTTCGTACTTGTCGAAAAGCTCGAGATTGAGACTCACGTCGGCATGCTCGAAGCTGAGCTTGGAGAACTCCACCTCGGCTTGATGGTGAACTTGGCCGTACGAAATACCCTTCGTCCATTCCAATTCGTAGACGTTGTCGATATCCTGCAGGTACATGGCGATTCGCTCGAGCCCGTATGTCAGCTCGACGGTGACCGGCAGCAGATCGATTCCACCGGCCTGCTGGAAGTAGGTGAACTGGGTAATCTCCATCCCATCCGCCCAGACCTCCCATCCCAACCCCCAGGCGCCGAGCGTGGGCGACTCCCAGTCGTCCTCGACAAAGCGAATGTCGTGCTCGCGCGATCCTAACCCGAGCTCGCGAAGGGAGTCGAGGTAGATTGTCTGGGCATCGAGAGGAGCTGGCTTCAGGCCGACTTGGAATTGGTAATAGGCACCGAGCCGATTCGGGTTCTCGCCGTACCTTCCGTCGGTAGGCCGGCGGCACGGCTGGACGAATGCCGTACGCCAAGGCTCCGGCCCAAGGCAGTGCAGAAAGGTCGCAGGATGGAAAGTCCCAGCACCGACTTCGAGGTCGTAGGGCTGCCTCACCACGCAGCCGCGCTCGGCCCAGAAGTGCTGTAGTTTCAGAATCAGATCTTGGAAATACACGCGATGACCTCGCGCCCTCGGCGGTTTGCGGAGGGTAGCAGACAGGGTCTCCCGAATCAAGAAGCAGAGCCCGGTCCTAGAACCAACCGGCCCCACATAGATAGGCCAACACTACGCACGCCAGGAATACCAGTCCGATGACGATCGGTACCAGCCAGCGCCAGCAGGGGGTTCTGACGAAGGGAGGCAGCTCGGCAACTACAGTCTTGTCCCCGTCGTCTTGGGCTATCTCGGCATTCGTGCTGTCATGGCATTGCTCGCCGCGCACGCGGTTCTCGCCGGCACCCGCAGCCAGTGCGCTGCCCCCGCCGGTTGCGTTGTTGGCACTGCTCGCGCCGCGCTCGGTGTCCTTTGTGACTACGACCGCTCTCGCACCGCTCCCAGTGGTGCTGACCTGTCGAGCATCCGCCGCAAAAGGAAGGAGAGCCCGGCGAAGATGCTCGGCGGACTGATACCTGGCATTCGGATCCAGCGCCATCGCCCATTGAATGACCAACTCGAAATCCGGAGGTATCTCCGGCGCCAGCGCACGGGGTGGAAGATAGCGACCACTGACAATCTCGGCAAACAGAGCTTCCCGCGTCGGAGCCATGAAGGGCAGACGACCTGTGACTAGCTGGTACAGAATGACTCCGCAGGAGTAGATGTCGATGCGATGATCATAGGGCGCTCCCCGTGCGTGCTCCGGCGCCATGTAGTGTGGAGTACCGAGGACGTAGCCCGCTGCGGTGAGCTGCGAGGCATCGTTTCCGGCCACGCACTTGCTCACTCCGAAATCGAGCACCTTGACGAAGTCTGGATCGTCGCCGTGGCGAACGAGAAAGATGTTCTCCGGCTTGAGGTCGCGGTGAATGATACTGTTGACGTGAGCTGCTTCGAGAGCGGAGAGCACCTGGGAGACAATATGTGCTGCTCGCCCGTACCGTAGTCGACCGCCAGTTTCCGCCAGCAAGTGACCGAGATCACTACCGACGAGCAACTCCATCACGAAGAACAGCGAACCGTCGCTGGTGCGGGCCATGTGACTGGCACTGACGATGTGCTCGTGGCGGAGAGCGGATACTGCCTGGGCCTCCTTGAGAAACCGAGCCACCACTTCGTCATTACTGAGTAGTGCTCGGTGGACCGCCTTGACCGCAACTCGCTCTCCTGTTGCAGTGGTCTCAGCCTCGTAGACGGCTCCCATTCCTCCTTCGGCAATGTGCCGAATAATGCGATAGCCGCCCTCGAGAACGTGACCGAACGGGAAGCCGCGGCCAGCTCCCCGTTCGGTTTGTCCTCGGTGAAAAACACTCGCTGCACATCCTTCCTGCCGTGCGCCGGCGGCATTGCCGGTCTCGGAAGCCGGCTCTCTCCGGTGCAGATCGGACGAAGAGGGTGGATAAGCCCATCCCCGTCGCTGTTCGTGCGACTCTCGCAGCGGCTCTCTTGGAGAGTCCTGGGAAGGCCTATCGGCGCTTGGCCGGCACTTGGCGCCCGGGGGATGGGAATCCCCGCAATGCGGGCAGTTTCCTACTGCCCGGCCGGAAGGCATGGCGACTCCACTGCACCGATCTCGTTTCTGTGCACTCTCTCGACCTTCAGCTTGTGAATGAACTGCAGCGACTTGAGAGGTCGTCGCAGATGACAGCCCAGCAGGCTGCCCGTCACTTCGCGAGCACCGCGGGCAATCTCGTCCGGACGAAGCGGCGCCTGAGCGGCAGCCGCTAGCGATCGGACATTCTGCAAGTCGAGCAGAGCTTGCCATACCGCCAAAGGAATCGGGCCAAAGCTAGCGCTCGGGATTCTCCTCGAGGAGCAACGAGCACATAGCACTCCTCCGGCCACGGAATCGACTAGCACCACAGCGCGACCTATGGCTTCTTCACCGGCACCGCAACCGACACAACGATCCAGCGACGGACGAAACCCGATGGCTTCGAGCAACCGCAGCTCGAAGGCTCGAAGCACGGCTGGTTTCGGCCCCGTTTCGAGGACCGTCTGATAGAGCTCAACCAACAAATCGAACACCGCTGGATCCGCCTGATTGGGAACCGAGAGCTCCTCGACCAACTCAGTGGCATAGGATGCGTGAGCCATCCCAGCAATGCTGACCGCAACCAGCGAATAGTCCCGGCGAGCATCGAAGCGCTCGAGTAGCACGAGATCAGAGGCAACTCGCTCTCGTAGGGCAGCCTCGCCAACCACGAAAGGCGACAGCGCTGCACCAAACCGGCGCCGGCTTCTCCTGGCGCCGCGTGCCAAGGAAACAAGCTTGCCCTGGTCACGAGCGTACAGTGTTACGACAAGATCACTCTCGCTGAATGGCACCCTGCGGAGCAGGAGCGCTTCAGTGACAGTGGTTTTGCTGGTGAGCTGGCTCATCCTTCGTGCGCGCCCGATCGCAGCATCCTAGCCCCGGTTCTCGACTCATTCAGTGGCAGTGGCAGTGGCAGTGGCAGTGGCTGTCTTTCGGACGTCGGTCTCTAGGAAAGTCGTTCGATCCTACCAGGATATCCCCGGCCAGGTTCGAATGGCGGTCTTCTCGCCTCCGAGTCGATTCGCGGCAGATTGCCGGGTTCCGCTTCCCACGATCTCTGCTGGGGCGGCGCTGCACTGAGTCCATCGCCGAAAAAAGTCTGTCGTCGCAGCAGCAGCGAGATCGTCAGCGTTGCCACGATTACGAGCACAATGACCGCCAACGTGACAGAAATCCGTTTGGTTCCTCCTTCGGCAGTGGTTCCGGAAGTCGTCCCTGACGCAGTCCTGGAAGCGCTCTCGCGACATGCCCCCGAGCCGTCGTCACCTGCTCGGCCCGCATCGCTGCCGAGAGCGGCAGAAGCAAGACCTCCACTGGCCTGGCCTCGGCCGACAGTGACCGCCTGCTGCTGCCATCGATCAGCAACAGACCGTTCGACCAGCATTCCATAGCCACGCACGGTCTCCTCGGGATCGAGGCCGACACAACGGGCGTACGACCGCAGGAAGCCCCGCACAAAAACCTCACCTGGGAGCAAGTCGAAATGTCCTGTCTCGATGCTCTCGATCGAGCGCTCGGGAATTTTGGTTATCCGAGCTATGTCGCGTATTGCCAGAGCGCGGGCTTCTCGTTCCTGCCTTAGGCGGTCTCCGAATTCCGCGAATGCCTGGCTCATTGCACTCTCCCCCTATGAGCCGATTTCTCGCAATGCTTGGTCGCATCGCCGTGCCTGGCACGACTTGGGTGCCATACCTACGCAAGTTGCGAACGTCTGCCTTGCTCTCTCACTATCGTGCAGGCGGAGACTTGCCCGACCAGCGGTGTAGAAGGCTTCCTGAAGCGGGCAGCGCCGAGGATCGCTCATGAACGGCGACAGTCGATCGATAGCAGCCTGGTATTCGTCTTTCTCGTAGAGAACGACGGCCAAGCGATAGCTGCCCAAACAGAAAAACGGGCTCCGCTGGACCGACTGAAGCAACTCGCTCGCCGCCCGGGAGTAGTCCTGTTTCTGATGATAGGCCCAACCGAGGTTGGCTCTCGCCAGAGGCTCACTCTCCAGCCGAGCTGAACACGACAGCGCCTGCTGCCCTTCTTGAATCGCTCTGTCCCAGTCTCGAAAATACATCGAGACAACTGCCCGGTTCTGCCATGCCTCGCCGAAATCAGGCGCCAGCTCAGTGGCACGCACGAACTGCTTGCGGGCGTTTCTCATGTTGTCGGCCGCACGCTCTCGCAAATCATCGGCAAGCGAGCCTTCCAGACAATCGTCTATCTCCACCAGCCGTTCGTTTTGGTTGGCTCGATACAGATACACCAACCCGAGGATGATGGCAGCCTCTTCGTTTCTCGGATCCAACGCAATTGCCTTCTTGGCCTCGGACTCTGCTGCAACATCCTCACCTTTTGCGAGCAAGTCTTTGGCGAGATCGCAGCGCTTCTCCGCTCCATGGATCTCCCGCCGGGGCGCCACGCATCCAAGACTCATCGAAGTCAAGAATGCAAACAAAACTAACACTTTATACAACACTTGGGGCACGCTAGCAGGAAAAGCCACCACTGTCAACGGGCCGGGCCTGGCCCTATCGAATCAGTGCGTTTCTGTCTAGTTGCGGCGTGAGCCGCGCCAGAAGTAGCTGCGCTCGTGGTCACTATCGCCGTTTTGGGGGGCCGCGCCGGTTGCATCGCCTAGACCCGTTGGCTATATTCCCGGTGCGGACGGCAAACACAAGGGAGCCGCCGTTTCCTTGATTTTTCACGAAACCACTGCCGCATACGTTACGGGGTATGCCCTCGTGCGAAGGAGTATGGGATGAGCCGTTTGTTTGGCTGTATCTGCAACGAGCCGGAGCGTCTTCGCTGCGTCCTCCACCCAGTGCACGAGGCGCTCACCTTGTCC
>JAZDLZ010000400.1:0-5402 GCA_043801535.1 Pseudomonadota bacterium | reverse complement strand
CAGGTCCTGGTCTGGATTGCGGTACAGCTCTCGCTCGAATTTGACGACCACCAATCCCCACCGCGCAAACACCAAGGCGCCGAGGCAGCCGTGAGTGCGAGCCCCCCCCGCCGCAGGAGGAGGCGAGCTTCCCGGGGATGGGTCGGTGGTCTGCATTCGTTGGATCCAGTATGGATTCGAAGCAAAGCGTCCCATCAAGATGGCAACACCCTCGGTCGTAAAGCTGCTGGCTGCCTCCCTCAACAAATAGGGAAGCGCTGGATCGCTCGTGCTGCCAAGACTGTAGACCGCATGCCCGAGCTCGTGTAGCAGGGTGTCCATCCAATAGGCATTGTCGACGACGGAGACCATGACACGAACGTCGCCGTCTCTGTCGATATTGGTGCAGTAGGCGTGCTGGTACTTGCCTTCCCTCCCTTGCAGATCCGATCTTTCGATCACCTTCCGTGCGGGAAGACCGAGCGATTCGTAGTATCTCAACGCCAGCTCGACAACGTTCCGTCCGTGATACCAGGAGTCGATGGCGTCGTCGGAAGCAGGTGGTTCTTGGAAGAATCGATCACCGTAGTGCCACGGACGCAGGTCCGTGACCGGAATCTCGAAGCGGGCTGCCAGCGTCTTGTCCAGCTCGGCCTTGACGCGCCGAAATGGCTCGTCGGTCTGCCGGGCGAGCTCGTCGAGAAGCGCATTCAAGGTGGTTTCGTCGAGGTCCTCGACCACCAGTGCCAGCTCGTAGTAGTCCGAAAAACCCAACTGGCGGGCCGCCTGGTTGCGCAGCTTCACCAGCTTGATGACGTCCCCGGCCAGCAGCGCTCCGACTCCCTTGGATGCTTCCCAAGCCTGCCGCCGTTCCTTGCTGTCGTTGCTCTCGGCCAGTACCCGTTCGATATCGTTGTCCGAAACCCGCTTGCCGTCGATTTCGGCCCGGAACGTGTTGAACCGATTTTCGAGGTCCGCCGACGAGCTCACCATCGCTTCGAGCATCTTTTCGTCGAGCTGATTCGGGAGGGAGCTCTGATAGAGGACGTCGAGCTGTCGCTCGAGCACGGGATCCCGGACTATCCCAGCCTCCCTCTGGAGACGCAGGTAGGTGTAAAGGGATCGATTCGAATAGTGCTGTTTCTTGGCGAGCTCGGCCGCAGCCCACTCGGAATAGTCCTCCTGGCGACCGCTGGCAGTCGCTTTCCAGTAGGCAAGCTCACTCGCCATCGCCAGCTTCTTGACTTCGCCGGTCTCCGCCAACAGCCAACGCCGAAAGGTGTCTTCGTCGAGGTCGCTCGGAATGCTCATGCTGCTGCTGCTTCCGCCGCCGCCGCCACCGGTTTGTTGTCCGCTCTGTCCGTTCGAATGACGTTGCGGTTTCCCGTGCGCGCGCCTTTCCTGCTCGCCGGAGCACCGACAGGCAGAGACCGACGCTGCCACGACCGCCGCAATCAAGAACCACGCGCGGGTCCGGTCGATTGGCACTGGTAACACTGGCGGCACTGGTGCGACGGGCGAAGCAGTGCTCGTTCGACGTTCGGCGGCGTCTTGTGGCGGCGCGGGCTGCGCCGGGGCTCTCTGGTTCAATCTGCGCTCTCCTCGTCGCTTGGCTGGATCGTGGGCCGCTGTAGTGACAAGGCAGCCTTGGCCTGCGCCAGAATCCGCACGCCGTCGGAGAACGATACCGCAATCTTTCCTGGTCCTGGCGATTCGCCTGCCACACCGGCCCCGAACTTGGGATGGCGAATGCGGTCGCCAGTCTGGTAGCTCTCGGCAGCAGAATAGCCACGAATGGGGCGCGACATGTCGGCCACCGGCTCGACGACTAGCTTGGCCGGCGCTCTCCTGCCCTTCCCGCCCGCTCCACCACCGGCGGTCTTGCCAGCAGTCGCAGCGCTTTTCGGCTGCTCCTTCTTACCTGCCACCGCCGCTTCGGTACCCGGCGGTGGCCGAAATCGATGCTGGCCTCCGCACCGATTGCACTGCACCTTGGCGATGCGCTCTCCGACTTTGGCCACGACTACGTGCCACGAATCGCCGCACTTGCCACACAGCGCTTCGATGTCCGCGCCTACCGGAGGAGTTGCGGATCCGCCGCTTCGAGTTGAGCTGGTCTTGGCTGATGTCACTTGAATGCCTTGTGCACCACGACTGGGTATAGGTTGGTGGGAGTTGCGATAACGTTGACTCCGTCGCTTGTCGTGAAGCTCAGGTGATTGTAGAGCGAGGTAAACGTTCCTGTCAGCCCAGAAGCAACTGGATCTGAGGCAGTATTCACGACCAGGCTACCTGGCGGCAGCGCCTGAGCGGCAGCGGTAACCGCCATCAACCCCGAGTTGGCGAGGATCTTGTAGGTACCTCCGGTCCCAGCCTGGAAATCGCAGACCACGACGACACCGCCGCGATCGACGAAACGGCGCAAATCGGTGGCCCATGCCGTACCGATGTTGCCCAGGGTAGTAGCGGTGGTGTTCTCCTGCTCGTAGACGAGCAGAACGTGCTTGCCTTGGAGATTGCTGGCAAGGGTCGTGTAGTCGCTGAACGCCGATGGCGTCCAGGTTCGGCCAAGCGCCGTCAGGCGCGAGCCGATCGCTGCGTTGGTGTTGGCCACCTCTTCGACCAAGTGCGCATACTGGGTGTACGCCGCTACTTTGATGTCACCAGTCGTCGCCGCCAGCAGGATGGCGTTGCCGATAATCTTGTCTTCCGAGGCATTGTGCTGGTAGAAGTCGTGTCCGACGAGCACGACGTGCCCTGGGGTCGGGAATCGTTTGTGAACAAGCACTGGCGCTGTCCCGACCTTGGCAACGATGTTGCCGTCGGTCGTGGTGAATCCCAACGTTCCCGCAACTGCCAAGTACGGATTGGTCACACCACTGGCAATCTGGTCGGAAGTATCGGCCACGGCAATGGAAGTCCCGGCGGTGACCGAAGAGGAGGCGGTGATCGTCATCAGTCCGGCGCTGTTCAGGACCTGCCAGGTACCGCCGACCCCCAAGTTGTGGTCGCACACCACCACGATTCCCCCGCGCTCGACGAATTCACCAAGGAGGGTGCTCCACGCCGCACCAATAGTTTGCAGGGTAGTCACGGTGGCGTTTTCCTGCTCGTATACGAGCAACACGTCGGCGCCGGGGAGATTCGCACCGAGCTGGGCATAGTCGGTGAACGTACGCAACGACCAGGAACGACCAAGAGCCGATGCGCGACTCGAGATGGCAGCGTTGGTATAGACCACCTCGCCGCTGGCGCCAGTGTCGGCGTTGCCCGTGTAGCCGAGCACCTGTACTGCTCCGGTCGCCCTGGCCATGAATACGGAGTTGCCAATGACCTTGTCGACGTCGGCACTTCTGGCGCTGTAGTCGTGGCCGATCAAGACCGCGTGTCCGGTGGAGAACCGCTTGTTCAAGACCACTGGCGCTCCGCCAACCCAGCCAACGATGTTTCCGTCGGTGCTGGTGAAGGAGAGGGTCCCGGCGGGCGCCGCATAGGAAGCAGCGAGCCCCGCTGCCACCGCATCCAGGGAATCGGCGACGGCGAGCGAGGTGCCCTCGGAGACCGTGGCGGCGGCAGAGATCGTCATGAGCCCTGCCCCGTTCAGCACTTGCCAGGTACCGCCAAGACCTCCCATGTTGTCGCAGACGATCACGATTCCCCCCTGCCACAAGAAGTCATAGAGCGGTCCGCTCCAGGCCGCCCCGACAGTGGCGAGCGTGGCTGCATCGGTGTTCTCCTGCTCGTAGACCAAGAGCACGTGCTTGCCAGTCAGGTTGGCCTGCAGCGCAGTGTAGTCGCTGAGACGGGTCACCGTCGCGGTGCGACCAGCGGCGGTTACTCGCGCCTGGAGCGCTGCATCGGCGTTGGCCGCTTCACCGCCGCCCGCCGTGTCGGCGTATTGATCGTAGCCGAGCACCTGAATGGCAGTGGTGTCGGCCAACAGCGCGGCGTTGCCGATAATAGTGTCGATCGCAGTGCTGCGCACCGAGAAGTCGTGTCCGATCAGCACTGCATGGCCGTTGCCGTCTGGTGAGCAGGCAGTACCGCTCCCGCCGCTCACGTCGTCGTAGCCAGTCGGGCAGCTACAGGAGAAAGAGCCGGTGCTGTTCGTGCAGATCGCGACTGGATCGCAGTTGTCGGTGTCGAGGGCGCACTCGTCGGTATCGGTGCAGGTCACGCCGTCGCCGGAATAGCCGACAATACAGGTGCAGGTGAAGCTGCCAGCGGTGTTCGTGCAGGTCGCTAAGACGCTACAATTATCGATGCCGAGGGTACATTCGTCGACGTCGGTACACGTTACGCCGTTGCCGCTGTAGCCGGCAAGGCAGGCGCAGGTGAAGCTGCCAACGGTATTGGTGCAGGTCGCGTAGACGCTACAGTTGTCGGCGTCGAGGGTGCACTCGTTGATATCGGTGCAGGTCACGCAGTCGCCGGAATAGCCGGTGTTGCAGGCACAGGTGAAGCTGCCGGCAGTGTTGGTACAGGTGGCGTTGGCGCTGCAGTTGTCGGTGTTCAGCGTGCACTCGTCGAGGTCGACGCAGATGACCCCGCCCCCGGAAAAGCCAGTATTGCAGGCGCAGGTAAAGCCGCCCACGGTGTTGGTGCAGGTCGCATTGGCGCTGCAATTGTCGGTGTTCAAGCTGCATTCGTTGAGGTCGCTACAACTCGTGACCCCGTCACCCGCGTATCCGGTCGGACAGGTACAGGTGAAGCTCCCGGGGATGTTGGTGCAGGTAGCAAGGGCGAGGCAGTTGTCGGTGTCGAGCGCGCACTCGTCGATATCGGTGCAGGTCACGCCGTCGCCGGTAAAACCGGTGTTGCAGGCGCAAGTGAAACTGCCGGTGGTGTTGGTGCAAGTCGCGTAGGCGCTACAGTTGTCGATATCGAGGCTGCACTCGTTGACGTCGGTGCAGGTTATGCCGTCGCCGGCGAAACCGGAATTGCAGGCGCAAGTGTAGCTGCCAACGGTATTGGCGCAGGTGGCGTAGACGCTGCAGGTGTCGGTTCCCAGCACGCATTCGTTGACGTCGGTGCAAGTCACCCCGTTGCCGGTGAAACCAGTGTTGCAGGCGCAAGTGAAGCTCCCGGCAGTGTTGGTGCAGGTGGCGTAGACGCTGCAATTATCGGTATTGAGGGTACACTCGTCGAGGTCGGTGCAGGTCACCCCGTCGCCAGTGAAACCGGCAAGGCAGGCGCAGGTGAAACTGCCGACGGTATTGGTGCAGGTAGCGTTGACGTCGCAGTTGTCGGTATTGAGGGTGCACTCGTTGACGTCGGTGCAGGTCACCCCATCGCCGGAGTAGCCGGTAATGCAGACACAGGTGAAGCTGCCGGCCGTGTTGGTGAAGGTGAGATGCACGCTGCTGGTGTCGGTATGGTGCGAGCACTCGTCGAGGTCGTTGCAGTCGACTCAGGACACGGTA
>JAZDLZ010000398.1:0-3798 GCA_043801535.1 Pseudomonadota bacterium | reverse complement strand
GGCTCGCTTTGGTCGCGATTCGGTCGCCGGCGCCGAGAAGGATCCCTGGTGGATCAGAACGCTGGGCTGGTTTCCGCTTGGGGCACTGAGCTGGCTGTTCTTGCTCGCTGACGTGGTGTTCTTCGTGGCGCTCGGCGTGATCCGCTATCTGCCCGGAGGATTCCTGCGAACCGGGGTTATCGTCGGAAACGTCTTTGTCGCGATCAGTGGCGTCATGATCGGATTGCTGCTGGTGGGACGCATATACCTTGCCGAGCACGTCCGGTTCAGCATTGTGGTGGCAGACGAGGTGGTGATACGGGAAGGACCCGATCCCAACACCCGCGAGATGCCAAAGCTGCACGCCGGCCACCGCGTGGTCATTCTGCGAGAGAGCCAGGGTTGGTATCGCATCCAGCTCGCCAACCGCGTCGAGGGATGGGTTCACGGCGCTGCCGTGGAGGAGATTTGATTCCGCCCGACCCCAGCGAGACCCTAAAACGGCGATAGTGACCACGAGCGCAGCGCGGCTTCGCCGCGCGGAGCGAGTCGCGGCGCTGCACCAGGTCGGTGGTCGCCCGGGAGATGACGCGCCGCGGTTCCCCTCCTCGGAGAGGAGGGGCGGAGGGGTGGTCTTGAGGCGCGTTAGCGCCGGATCAGGGTCTAGCTGTAGCTGGCGGCCTTGACTTGCGCCAACAGCTCGTCGAGCGCGGTGAAGATCTGACGATTCCCGTCCTGCCGGTGCGCTGCCACGGCACGGGCGTAGTCGTGCCGGCGCTCGAGAAACTCCCCGACGATCCGCGGCGACAGGTCACTGACCCATCTGCCATAGCCTAGCTTCTCGACATAGAGAGCATTGAGGAGTTGTTCGAACTGATTCTTGATCGGCACGCTCAGGATCGGCTTGCCAAGATAGACTGCTTCGCTGAGCAGCGAAAATCCACCACCGCTGACGACGGCTCCTGCCGAAGCCATGTCGGCGACGAATCCCTGCTCCGAAAACGCCCGGAGTTGGACATTGCCGATTGTCTCCTCCCTGCCAAGCCCGTAGACAACGAACCGGAAAGGAAGCGAACGAAGCATGGGAATCAAGTCGGAATAGCTATCGCTCGTCTGATAGACGAGGACATGATCCCCCAGAACTGCGCCGGCTCGGGCAGCGACGATTTCCTCGCGAAGGATAGGCGGGAACAGACTCGTGCGCTCCTTGTCGACGGGCGGGAAAAAGAAGCTCGTAATCAGGTAGTGGGCGCAGCCAGGCAGCTTGGCAGCCACGATGCCCCGGGCGATAGCGTAGTTGAGCCTTTCGTCGGAAGGCATCTCCACGTCCAACGTGCAGCGATCGATTACCTGCATGTTGTCGATGGACAGGACGGGCACGTCCTGCCGCTTGCCGTAGAGATAGGCAAACGATTCGAAATCGCTGACCACGCAATCACACCGGTAGCTCTCTTCGAGACGGGTAAAGATCTCGAAGTTGCCCGCCCAGCCACCCCACAACGGCAGTTCCCGGAGAAAGTTCACGAAGGTTCGGCCTCGGTGAACCGCGTTTTGCTCGTAGATTATGCGCAGTCCAGCGATTTCCTCGACATCGGGGAAAAATCGCTTCAGATACGCGTGGGCTCGGCCAGAGACCACGATCTTCACTTCGTGGCCAGCCTCCACCAAGTGGGAAACGATTACCTTCGAACGGGTGGCGTGTCCCATCCCTTCGCCGGTGACCCCATAGAGTATCTTCATGACTCGTCGACCTCTCTCGTACGGTGTTCCGACTCGACAGCGTCGCCAGCAGCGGTGAGGCTCTGTTTCCAGGCGCCCTCGAGCTTCAGCGACCGAATGCCATGCGCTCTGGTCTCGAGGCGTCGCTCGCCAGCGTTGCTGCCGGACAAAGCAATTCGGATTTCCAGGAAATCTCCCGGAGACCGCCCGGGAAAGCGGTCGATCCATTCGACTGCGATCACTGCCTCTTCGCGGTAGACGTCGTCCATTCCGATTTCGTCCAGCTCGCTCTCCTCGTCGAGGCGATAGAGGTCAACGTGCAGCAGGGGCAGCCGGCCACCCTGGTACTCGTTGATGACCACGAAGCTCGGGCTCGTCACCCTGGTACTGCACGGCACGCCAAGACCGCTCGCCAGACCTCGAACGAAGACCGTCTTGCCAGCGCCGAGATCGCCGATCAACCCGAGGACGTCGCCAGGCTCGACGATGCGTCCCAGCGCCTCGCCGGCTGCCTCCATCGCTGCTGCGCTAGAAATGCTCTGATCGACGCCCACCATGAGGTCCCATTCTACCTCGCATCGGACCGTTCGTCTCGTAAGGAGGCTGGTCGAAACTATCTTGCCAAAATGGGACACGAGGCGCGCGGCGGGCAGAGCCGCGCTGTAGACTACCGGCTGCTGACTCTGGGATAATCCCCTCATGCGAACGTTTGCAGCGCTCCTCGTCGCAGCAGCAGCAGCAGCAGCAGCAGCTACCGCTCCTGCCTGTGGCGATCACTCGGAGCCGATGATCGGACCGACTCCACTGCCGATTCCGTCCGGAAAGCCGGCGCTCCGCGTCAACGGTCCATTGTCTTCGAGGCAAGCAAGCTACCAGATCAACGCCAGGCTCGACACCAGCGAGAAGCTAATCGAGGCGACCGAGACGCTGGTATGGAGGAACGACGGAGTAGCATCGGTCGACTCGCTGCCCTTTCACCTCTACATGAACGCCTTCAAGAACGATTCGTCGGTCTTTATGGGCGAAGCCGGCGGTGTCCACCGAGGGCACCGAATACTGATGGGCTCGCGGGGACGGATTGACGTCACATCGCTCGCGATCAACGGAGAAGAGCTCCGGGGCACCGCTCACTTCGGTGTCGACGAAACCGTGCTGGAGGTTCCTCTGACAGTGCCGGTAGCGCCAGACGAAAGCATCGAAATTCACCTCTCCTTCACCACCAAGCTACCCCGGGTCTTTGCCCGCACCGGCTTTGCCGGCGATTTCGTCATGGCCGGTCAATGGTTTCCCAAGATCGGAGTCCTGGCCTTTTCCGAAGAAGGGCAGCGCTGGCATTGCGAGCCACTACACCTCAACGGCGAGTTCTTCGCCGATTTCGGCACCTACGACGTTGTGCTCGACGTGCCCGATACGCTCGTAGTGGCGGCAACGGGAGTGCTCACCAGTGCGGAGCCGGCAGCAGAGCCGGGCAGACGACTACTGACCTACCGCGCCGAGGACGTTCACGACTTTGCCTGGATGGCTGATCCGTTCATGCAGATCGCCAAGACGACCTCGCACGACGGAGTCGAAATCCATCTATACCACCGTCCCCGTCAAGCCAGGTATGCCGGCCGCCACCTCGAAGCAGCTCGACGGACAATCGAATTCATGAGCGAGCGACTGCTGCCCTACCCGTGGCCGATCATTACGGTGATCGATCCTCCGCCCGAGGCCACTGCCGCCGGAGGCATGGAATACCCGACGCTCGTTACCACTGCCGGTGACGTGCTTCTAGCCTCGGAGGTGTCTCGTTCTCCTGAGCTCGTCACGGCCCACGAAGTCGCCCACAATTGGTTTCAAGGAATCGTCGCTTCCAACGAAGTCGACGAGCCCTGGCTCGACGAAGGGCTGACCGAATACGCCAGCACACTGGTGCTCGACCACTGGTACGGACCGGACCGCAGCCTTTTCGACGCTGCAGGCGTGCGAAGTGGAGGATTCCAGCTAAAGACGGCACTGGTGAGCGACTTCGAAATCGCGACACCCATCGCCGCCCGATCGTTCGATTTCGGCAGTCGCGCCGAATACAGCACGGTGGTATACGCTCGCGCTGCCTTG
>JAZDLZ010000397.1:0-5195 GCA_043801535.1 Pseudomonadota bacterium | reverse complement strand
GATCCTGCTCCGAGCGCAGTCCCGACCCCACGACGATGGCCGTCGCTGTGCCTGCGTTGGCCCATGGCGCATTCCTCCTGCCACATGAACGTCCCGGCGACGAACGTAGGTGGCCGCACAATCATGGACGATCACACCCCTCGAGGTATGGTCGCTGGCCAGCCAGTAGCTCGTAGAGGACCACGCCGAGCGCCCAGACATCCGTTGCCGCGCTGCTCTCCTCTCCCCGCCACTGCCATACCTCCGCGGCCAACGAGTCGCACCACCCGGAAGTGGTCGACCATGCTATCGGGCAGGAGAAATGGTGCCTGATCCTTGCTGCTCCTACGAGAAAACGTTGGCATCCTGCGCTCGTTTCTCCTACAGCGTTTCTGCTGCTCGCCAACAACGATGACCGGCCGGCGCGTAGCACCTGCACTGCCGTCGTTTCGCTGTCGACCAGATGTGCCTTGCCGTCGTCGCAGGCGGCTGCAATCGTCTGGCCGTCAGACGAATACGCCACGTCATGGAGGATTCCGCCGAGCTTCCTGCTCCAGACGAGCGCATTCTGCTTCATCTGCCCCCAGAGGACGCGTCCCATGGCCGAGTCGCGAATTTCGAGGGAACCGCGCAGCTTGGCTCGGGCTTCGAGCAGATCACCGCGGTGCATAGCACTGCTGGCGCCCTCCCGTTGGGCCTCGGCCTCGCGTTGCTCGGCCCGTGCCTTCTGCTCGCGGGACTGCCGTTCCTGTACCAACGACACTACCGCCACTGTCGCCAAGAGCGTCATGGTGCCCATCGCGAGCAACCGCTTGCGCTGTCGCAGCCGCTTCTCCTTGCGCAGGCCAGCATGCACGAATTCGCGAATCCGCTCCGGTGCATCGGCCGTCATTCGCGCCAGCTTGCGCCGCGCCTCGGCCAGCGCATCGCCCTGCCATACTTCCTCGTCCCTTCTGCCTCGTTTCTCCCAGAGCTCTGCTGCCTGTTCCACTTCGGCGAAGAACACCCGTTCCTCTTTGCATTCCTCTAGCCAGCGGGCAAGCCGTCTCCAACTGCGGATCAGCGACTCGTGCGCGAGCTCGACCACCGTTCCAGCCTTGTCCTCGTCTGCCCCCTTGCGCAGCGTCAGGAGCCGCGCGTGAGTCAGCGTCCCGAGCACCGTCTGTCCGTCCGCCCCAAGACGCTTCAGTACCAGCAAGCACACTTCGAGACGCATGCCGATCGTCACTGGACGAATCCGTAGTTGGGTTCTCAACAATGGTTGCTTCACCTTCGACTGCCGTACCCTGGACACCCTGCGCTGGAAGCGGTGCAGCCAGAGTAGACGCGATGGCTTCACTCTCGGCAGGAAGCAGTTTCGCCAATCCGAGGTCGAGCACCCGCAGCCTGCCATCCCGACCCATCATCACGTTCTCGGGTTTCAGATCACGGTGGAGAATTCGGTTTCGATGCGCCTCGGTCAGCGCTTGGGCAATTGCCAGACCAATGCGCATGACTTCCTTGGCAGCCAGTCGCTCCTCGTTCATGCGCTGCCGCAGCGTCTGTCCCTCGACGAACTCCAGCGCCAGGTACGGGTTGCCATTGTATTCGCTAACGCCGTACACGGTAACGATGTGTGGATGATTGAAGCTGGCAGTGATACGGGCCTCTTCGAGAAACCGATCAACTGCTTTGCGGTCTGCGGGAAGGCGCCCGCGACGAACCATTTTGAGCGCTACCCGACGGCCCAGCTTGGTGTCGCGAGCGAGGTAGACTTCGCCCATGCCGCCTCGACCGAGGAGCTGCAGCACACGGTAGTGGTCGACCATGCCATCCGGTTGAAGCAACGAATCCTCGGGCGCCATCCCCATCGCTGGTCTCCTGCCAAGCTGCCGATCGGATTCTACCCGAGCGCTGGCTTTGATGGCGACGTATCTGCAACGGGTGCCTGTGCCTCGCCAATACTCGGTATGGCGCGAATGCGAGACTGTTCAAGTTATTTTGCGACGGCGACTTAGGTGCACCCTCGATGCCAGTCACTAGACTCTAGCCGACGAGGGCCGCGCGGATCGCAACTCTGACACCCTGAACCAGAGTGTCGAGCGCCAGGCTCGGTTGTCCCTTCAACTTGGCAGCCTGCTCCGGAAGAATCGGAACGTGGACAAAGCCGCCGCGGCAAGTGCGATTCTCGACGGCGATCTGGTGCATCAGGGCAAAGAAGACGTGGTTGCAGACGAAGGTGCCCGCACTGTGACTGAGCGCTGCTGGGATGCCTGCCTCGAGGAGAGCGTCGAGCATTGGCTTCACCGGCAGTCCGGTGAAGTAGGCAGCCGGCGCTCCGGGTATGGATGGCTGGTCGATCGGCTGCTCGCCCGCATTGTCGGGGATGCGCGCATCGAGGAGATTCAGCGCGACCCGTTCCAGCGCGAGGTGAGGGATCCCTTGCGCCATCCCGAGACAGACGACCAACTCTGGATCGAGAGCTCGAACCGCCTTCTCCAAGACCCGAGTCGCCTCGCCGAACACAACCGGCAGGCGGCGAGCAATCACTGGCCGGAGCTCGCACGTCCAGCCTCGCAGCCGCCGAACGGCTTCCCAGGAAGGATTGACTGAATCGCCGCCAAAGGGATCGAATCCCGTGACGAGGACAGGACGGCGAGAGCGGGAGCCAATCCGACGAGAGGAACGGATCGATTTCGCGGGATGACTCGGCACGCGCGACGGACAAGCAAGGCGTTTTGCGGGGAGCGTCATACGGCACCAACCTGGTCTTTGCTCGTGGTTTGATTGACTACTCGAATGCCAGTACATACATCAGAACCAGATTGGCGGCGAGAAGCAGGAGCGCCGTCGGAATCTGAGCTTTGATTACCGCGTGTTGATCGGGAAGCTCCAGGAGCGCGGCAGGGACGATATTGAAGTTGGCGGCCATTGGCGTCATCAGCGTGCCGCAGTAGCCGGTGAGCATTCCGACGGCTCCCAGGACGGCCGGATTAGCCCCGTGAAGCTCGATCAACACGGGTATGCCGATACCGAGGGTGATCACCGGGAAGGCAGCAAACGCGTTGCCCATGATCATGGTGAAGGACGCCATCCCCAATCCGTAGGCCAAGACCGCGGCAATACGGCTCTCGAGGGGTAGCCGTGCCACCAGCGACGCGACTGCGCTGCCGACTCCAGCAGCAGCGAACACCTGCCCCAGCACGGCGAGCAGCAATGGCAACAGTGCTGCCCAACCAATGGCATCGAGGAGACGCCGGCCTTCGTGAGGAACACGGGTTGGACTCTCGCGAGTGACCAGCAGTGCGGCGGCGAGTGCTCCCAGACACGCCACGCCAAGGCTAACGAGGGTAAGGGCTTGGCCTCCTTCGAGGAGACTGCGGCCGCCAACGCGCAGGCGGGATAGTCCCAGCACGCCGACCAGCGTCAAGACCGGAATGAGGAGCGCCGGGAAGAGCAGCCAGTGTCCCAAACGTCTGGCGCGTTCCCGGCGAGAGTCGGAGCCTCCTGTGGTGGAGGAATCGCTCTGGTGGGAGCTGCCCTTTACCCCTCCCAACCCGGCGATGAGAGCAAGAAGGAGCACCACGGCACCGACCAGCGCCGGCGGAAGAAGATCACCGAGCATTACCAGGAGTCCCAGGAGAAACCAGAAGCCACCAGTAGTCCAGCGACGAGAATTGGTCCGGTCGCGGACACCCAGCAGGCCCGCCATGATCAAGACGAGCCCAAGCATCCAGAGAACGTATTGCAGACGGATCATTGGTCGCGTGGTCCGCTTCCGCTGTCCGTCGACACTCTCGGCAATACGGTCGGTTTCGCTGACGCCAAGCTCGCTTCCCGGCGCAGACGCGCCTCGAGCTGCCAGAGGCGACCCGCATGGATGAGGAATGCGCACACTGCGGTAGGAATCCCCCATACCGCGATCTGGAGCGGCTGCAACTGAATGCCATTGTTCTGAAAGAAGGCCTGGATTAGCAGCACCGCACCAAAGGCAAGGAAAAGGTCCTCGCCGAAAAACAAGCCAACATTGTCGGTGGCTGCGCAAAGCGCCCGCAGACGTAGCCTGCTCGCCTCGGGGAGAGGGCCGTGGACCTTCTCGGCCGCAGCCTCGGTCATGGGCGCCAAGAGCGGTCGCACTGTCTGGGCATGACCAGCCAGACTGGTGAGTCCGACGGTTGCAGTGAGCTGCCGAAGCGTCAGGTAGAGGGTGAGAAGGCGAGAGGCGGTAACGGCACGCATGCTGGCAATCCAGCGAGTGGCATGCTCTCTCAAGCCATGACGCTCCAGTAGCCCGATGACTGGCAGGGTCAAGACAAAGAGAAGGAGAATACGGTTCTTCAGGAATGCCTCGCCGAGCATGGCCAGAAGCTTCAGTATTGGCAGCTTGGCGGCCAACCCGGTCACCACCGAGGATACTGCCACTACCAAGAGCGGATTCGCCCGCAACGCGAAGCCGAGGACTACCACTGCCAATCCGAGCAATGGCCACAAGCTCATTTGGCACGCTCCACGGCCAGCGAGCAAAGCTCGACGCCATTTGCCTCCAACGCCTGCCGGATCTTCCACGCCAGGATGGCGGCGTTCGGCTGGTCGCCGTGCACGCAGATGGTTTCAGCCCGGATGGCAACGTCGACGCCTTGACTGCTGCGAACGACGCCTTCCTTGATCAGGCGAAGCGTCCGCGCCACCGCTTCCTCCTCGTTTTCCACGACGGCGCCAGGTCGGATCCTTGGAGTGAGGCTACCGTCGGGCTCGTAGCCACGATCGGCAAAGGCCTCCGCCGCGACACGCAAACCGAGGGCTTCGCCGGCACGGAGCAATTCGCTCCCCGAGAGTGCGACCAGGACCAGGTTCGGATCGAAATCGCGCACTGCCATACCAATCGCGTCGGCTAGCATGCGATCCTTGGTCGCCATGTTGTAGAGGGCGCCGTGCGGCTTGACGTGGACGAGACGAGCGCCAGCTGCCCGCACAAACGCGGCCAGAGCGCCGATCTGGTAGAGAACGAAACCATATGCTTCTTCTGGCGTAACCCCCATGATCCGCCGCCCGAATCCTTGCAGATCGGGAAAACCGGGATGCGCTCCCACTGCCACGCCCCGCTCGCACGCCCGACAAACCGTACGAGCCATCGTGACAGGATCCCCCGCATGCCAGCCGCAGGCCACGTTGACACTAGTGACCAAGCCCAGCAGCTCCTCGTCTTGACCCAGTCTCCAGGCACCAAAGCTTTCACC
>JAZDLZ010000384.1:0-2593 GCA_043801535.1 Pseudomonadota bacterium | reverse complement strand
TGGGACCACGCGTTCGCGAATTTCGCCACCGTACTTGAAGCGGACGATTGAGTATTCGGCGCCGGTCTCGTCGGCGCCGAATCCGACGATGTTGATTGGGGCAGAACAAATCGGTCTCGGGTCCTTGCCTCTCTCTTCCGGGTCCTTCCAGACTCCGGTTTTTTCGCCCTTTCCGATGACGAAAAAACCCGGCGCGTCGAACCAGCCGTCCGATGAGGATCCCCGAGCCTGGAGTCGAAGCAGCTTGCATTCTGCGCGGATAATCAGCTTTTTGCAGCCCTCGAGAGTCGTCAGTACTGCTTCGCGCCACATCCGATACTTATCGCCACCACCGAGGAGCTGGTCGGCAAGGTACACCGCGCGACGGAGCTCCCGCGCTCGCCATTTCGGCGTCGCCTTCACCCACCGTCGACGAAGCCACCCTATGACGTCGTTGGGCAGCGCGGGTTGCTTCGATGCGTCGAGACATCGCCTGAACCGCTGCACGTCGCCGCCGAGCGCGACCAGCAGATCGTCGACGCCTTTCACCTTCTTGACTCGAGAAACGTAGGCGACGGAGACCTCGGCACCAGTGTCGGTGAGCATCCTGACGGCGCGGACGAGTGCAGCGTGGACGTTTGGGTTGGTGTCGACATCGCGATCGAAGCAGACCACCACGCGACGGCCTGGCTGTATCAGCGGCGCCAGATCGGGGTGCAGTCGCCACTCATCCTTGGCGCCGGCCGCCTGCTGGGCTTTCCGGTGCACAGCATCATGGAGCTGATACACACCCGGCGCCCCGACGCAGGCATAGCCGGACTGGCACATGGCCAGTGCCTTCTTCTCACCCTCCGTCACCCATAGTTCCACCGACTGGTCGTCGATCTCCGGGTGCAGCCAACGCGGTTCATAGATCCTCGAGGGAATGTCGATAGGTGCCTCGTACTTCGGCCGGTTGCCGTCTTTCGTAGTTCTCGGATTGTCCGGGCGATATCGGCCGTATTCACTGGGTCGAGCGGGATCGTATGGGATCCAGATTCCGGGCACTGGCGGGTGTCGGCCGGCCGACCACCGCAGGGCCGCACCCAGTCGTGGTCCATCCGTGACCGACCGGATACCGGCGAGTTGGATTGTCTCGTCCGACAACCCGCTCCTCTGGAGGTGGGCGAGGTGCTCCGGCAATAGGTGTAGGATCGCCGGAGCGGTCGGCGTCGGCACCATACCCGTCGCGCCGGCGTCGGCCGCCAAAATCGATCGACCGTTGCCGCTGCCAATCGGACTAGGGCTTGTCGTGGCGCTAGGTGTTTGATATGCTTCCATTATTGCCCGCTGAACGCGCGCTCATTTGATTGCCGAGTCAAAGCGCGCGTTTGGTTTTTTCGGAATCAATCGATTACACGTTCGGGCCGCAACAGTCGGGCAACATCCGCCTGCTCAAGAAACAACTGACCCCCAATCCGGTAGGCCGGAAGTCTGCCTGCACGGATCCACCGTCGGAGAGTTGGCCCGCTGCGGCTGAGCATTGCCGCCGCTTGCTCAATCCGCAGTTTATCTCGAAGGGTCGATTCGATGGTTGCGAGTCCGTTAAGCATGAACACTAGTTAACCAACGCCAAATGGCATGTCAAGCATTAAGACCATTACTGGCAACATGTCACGCGGGTGACAACATGCTAATTCTGCGTCACTTTATGCGTCTCGACGATGTGCGCCAATCGCGATTAGTGACAATCTGTCATATGGATGACTAATCTGTTGCTTCCGGGACGAGAATGCCGCTGCCACGCCTGGATGGCGAGCCTTGGCACCGGCGGTGGGAATGTCGGGCTAGCGCGCTGCCGCCGACGACGACAGCAGTCCTGATGCCCGCAAGCGTCGACGACGGTGCAGATCCAGACCTGCCTCCAGTCCGGCGATGATCGCAACCGCTTCGCCCCACTGCTGAACCGCGACTTCGACCATTTCATCGGGTGATTCGGGATCAAGCCCTGCGATGCGAAGTTGCTCGCGGACCACCGCTTGAAGGTCGCCCTCTGGAATAGGAACGCGACCGATGACACTGGCGGCAGACGTCAGAACGCCGTGACAGCGCGCTCGGGCATGGTCGAGCCATCTTTGTTCCCACCGCTGTCGTCTTTCCTTGGCCGTCTCGATTTGCCGTCGTCGGATCGACTCTTCCAATTCCATCCGTTTCTGAGTGATCTCCAGTTCACGAAACTCTTGGTCCCTGGCTCTCTGCTCTGCAACTTGTCTTTCCCTGTCCTCAAGCTCAGCCAGCGTCAACCGGGCTCTCCGCATTTCGATTTCTTGCCTCATGACGTCCGTGGCCAGGGTTCGGGGGGCAAGAGGTTGGGGGTGTTGCGGCGTTGCTGTTGAGTATCTGGCACTGGTGTTTGTCACCGGTGCCAGCATCGGTACAGCACTGGTACGCACTACTCTTCGGGCGTGGGCTTCCGAGGCCATACTGTCGATTGCGATACTGGGTGAAACGGCGATGCCGCTAGAATCGGTTGCGGCGATACCAAGAAACTGTCCCACGTCCTGCGGTCGAACAGCCAATCCTCGCTCTGTACGGCGAACCTCAAACGGATAGGCACCTTGCCGGATGCCGTGGA
>JAZDLZ010000376.1:0-4940 GCA_043801535.1 Pseudomonadota bacterium | reverse complement strand
CAGGTCGAGCTCCCAGTCGATGCGGGCACGGCAGCCCCGGTTCTCGCAGGGAATCGAGAAGGCGTACTCCGAGCCGTACGACAGCACCCGGATCTGGAGCATCACGAAGAAGCGGTCGCCTTGCAGCACCTTGCCCCAGTCGATCGGCCTTCCGCCGTCGCAGGCCCCGAAATCGTAGGGTCCCGGATCGAGCGTCTCCTCCCAGCACGCCGCCAGGATCTGCTCGAGCTGGCTGCCGCTCCTGGCCAGCTTGCGATCAGCGAGGATGCGCTCCTCGCGGGCCTTCATCCCGCGAACGCGGCCGATAAGACCCGATGGACAGGTGATGGTTTCCGACATTGCTCATGCCTCCTGGTAGTACTCAAGAGGGCAAAGTCATGGTCCCTGCCAGCGGGGACAGCGAACGATGAAGAATTCCGATTCTTTCTTGGCCCCGAACGAATCACGCCTGCAACGAAGAGGAGTCATTGTAGGCGGTGCTCGTACCGAATAGGCAGGCACGCTTCCCGTTTCCGTTTCCCAATCGCCTTGCCGGGCGGGCGAAGTCAACCAGGCTGCCCGCCGATGGCAGACCTGCCCTACATCTCGAGCTTGCACTCGCTCAGGATCGGCGAACCCACAATCATCCCGCCGCCAGTGCACTCGAGCAGCACCTCTTGGCGCCTCTTCAGGTTCGCCGCCGCTCCTGCCATGGCGTCCGACTTCGCCAGCACCGCATGGGTCGGCAGGAGCTCGTTGGGACTACCGAGCTGAACGACGATGGCATCTGCGAGGTCCTTCGTGATTGCCTGGACGATGCCCCGCACCAGGAAGCGCTTGCCCCTGTACTGGCTGTCGGCCGCGACCTCGTTGGCATCGTAGGACCGCCAGAGCGCCTTCGCATCCACGGCACTCTCGCGACGCTGGGCTTGAGCGAGACGGTCCCGGTTCCTGCATGCCGCCTGCTCGCCCAGCCGGCATGCCTTCTCGTAGAATGCCAGTGCCCGATTCGCATCGCGGGGTATGCCACCTCCCGCATGGTAGAGAGCGCCGAGATTGTTGCACCCGCCGCTCTCGCCCATGTCACAGGCCTTCGTGTACAGGGCGGCAGCCCGCGGCAGATCCACCTTCACGCCTCTCCCGCGGTCGAACATGAACCCCAGCGAAGTGCATGCCTCCGGATCGCCGGCGTCACACGCCTTCTGCATCAGGCCGACCCCTCGGCGGACGTCCTTGAGAACCCCGTTGCCATCCCGGTACAGCGGACCAAGGAGGGCACACCCGCGAAGCTGGCCAGCATCGCACGCCTTCTCGTAGAACCGCGCCGCCTGCCCGGCATCCGCCGTGCGCCCGACTCCTGATCGGAAGGTCAGACCGAGGGCAACGCACGACTTGGCGAATCCCTGCGCGCACGCCCGTTCGTACAAGTCCGCAGCTCGCCCCGGATCAGGAGCGACATCAGTGCCATCCTGGTAGGCGGCAGCAAGCCGATGGCAGCCCAGCGGCAGTCCCAGCTCGCATGTTTTCCCCAGGAGGGCGACCATCTGGCTCGCTCGGGTCGGATCCTTTGCCACCGCAACGCTGTGCTGGTCGGCCAACTCGAGACACTTGATGGCGTCACCGCCCTCGCACGCCTTCGCCGCCGGCGACTCGGATTGCGGTTCGACACTCATCTTCTCGCCGGTGAACACCAGTCCTCGGCTGGCCGATTGCCGCGGTGAGCTCTGGTCACACCCGAGCGCAACCCAGCCAAGACCGACAACAATCGCCAAAGCAGGCGGAAGTCCTGCATACACGGATATCCTTCGTCGCAGCATGCTCGCATCCTCCCCGTCGGGCATCGAGAGCCCGCTTGCAAGGCAGTGAGCGCTCGACTTCCGACGCAATGCAAGGCAAAGCGACCGGGCTGGCGTCCGGTGGCCATGATTTGGTGGTCGCCCGGGAGGTGACGCACCGCGGTTTCCCTCCTCGGAGAGGTCGGAGAGGAGGGGCGGATGGGTAGTCTTGAGGCGCGCTAGCGCCGGATCAGGGCGTCAGTGAAGCCATTGCCTCCTGCGATTGCTCAACGTAGAGTGGGTTCTTCGACAGGGGGGGGCAATCGTTCACCTACCATCCAAGAGGAGCGCGCCAATGCGGATACTGCACATCAGCGATCTTCACATCGGCAGCGGCGCCCACGAGCTCGATCGGGCCGGCAAGTTGGTCGATACCATCACCCGGCGCTATTCCGATGGAGAGAAGCCTGTTGTCGTGATAACCGGCGATGTCGTCAACGACGGCAGAGAGGAGCAATTCATCACTGCCGCAAGGCTCCTCGAGCAATTGGAAGAAGAAGGGTTCGACGTTCACCCGGTCCCAGGCAATCACGACTACGGATGGGACGGGATGCATGCAGAGGCAAAGCGCTTCGGGTTGTTCAAGAAGCACCTGATTGGCTGGCGACGGGTGACCTACCCCGACGTGGTCGAGTATGATGACTGCCTCTTGATCATGCTCAATTCGATGAAGGCAGAGGCTGGTTTCTGGGATGGCCTACTTGCCGACGGTGAGCTTGGGTCCCGGCAGATCGAGGAACTCGGCGATATCCTGCAACTCGCCCAGGCGAGCCGGCGGAACGGCCAGCGAGTCGTCATTTGCCTTCACCATCATCCGTTCCTGTTCCCCGACGATTGTGTCCCCAGAACGGCATGGGAGAGAGTGGGCCATTGGCTGAAGGACGGTGATGACTTGATGAAGGTCATCCGGGGACGAGTGGACGTCCTGCTGTTCGGCCACGAGCACCGGCACATCGACGTCCACGAGAAATGGTCGGACCTCTACGGGAGGCTCGGAATACCGTGCGTGCTGTCGTGCGGCTCGACCACCAAGGGCTCTGCCAGATTCGAGAGTTGGCTGATCGAGGTGGGACCGGGCGTCGTCCGATGGAACAACCCCGAGCTCTACCCACCAGCTCATGTTGGCTGAACCGCGATTCATGATTCTCGACACTTGGAACAGACAATAGTGGATGCTGTGAAGGGATTTGACGAGAGTATGGGCAGCGATGGCTAGACCGGCTATGGCTCGCACGGGGTTACGGCCATAGCCTTTTCGTGTTCCCAGCGATCGACGTCCAGCAGGGCAGCGTTGAGCGCCTCCGGATCGCGTTTGTCCCGACTCCCGAACACTGACCACACGCCCGTCAATAGGCCGACAACGGAACCCATCATCGTCATCTGCTTGGCCGTCCCGCGTCTGCCTGCAGTAGCGATCGATGCCTCGACTAGTAGCTTGCGCAGTCCCTCCGGATCAACGCCGGCCAGTAGCATTTCGCGGATCACGACGGATGGCCGGTCACCATCAGCGAGCCTGTGGCGAACTACTGCAAGCAGCCGTCTTTGCTCATCACTGGCGGCTGCTGGTGGGAGCACCGCTGGGATCCAGTGTCGCTGAGGATCAAATGCCATGGCGCAAGTCTCGCCGCAGCAGGGGAACCGCTTGCGCGCCTTTTCCCACGGGTTGGAATAGTGCGCCTGACCGGCATCGGTTGCCTTTCCGCAGACAACGCACTTCAACTTGGTGATTCCAGTCTCTGTCACTGCCGTATCCTCCCGCCAATTCTGGTTATACCACCCGGCCTCCGCTTGCCGTAGGCCTCGCTGGCGGCGAGCGCAACTGCCTGCAGCAACTGGTTGTGGTTCAGTCGACGGAGCTCCGATCGGACGAAGGGAAGGCGCCCACTCACCCGGCCGCACCCATGACGGTCGTCTCGCCACTGCCGACCTATCCCTTGCGGTCTGCCTCCTGCCAACCATGCGCACACCTACCGGCCCAACTCGAACCAGTCATAGGTCAACGTGACCGACTCGATGACGTTCTCGTCGGCTTCGTTGTCCCACTCGCCGGCGACAAACTTGACTGGCCAGGCATTGAACAACGACCAGCGGCGGAGAGTGGTGCCGTCGCGGTCTTGCTGCACGATGTCGAGGTTGCGCTTGTAGCCGATGTCGGGGAGGCCAAGCCAGCTCGAGGTGATTGCCACGTCCTGGAACCAGTCGAAGAGGTCGCGGTCCTGTGTAGCGCCTCGCTCCAGGGTTACGTCGGAGAAGGTAAGGCGGCCGGGGCTTTTGTTTGGGATCAAGCTTCCGCCCTCGTGGTATTGCACCGAGGCGACCTCCACCGATAGCTCGGAACACTTCTGGAAACCAGAGTGGCCAATTCCTTCAATCTCGACGACGAACTTCCAACGCCTGTGGAAACTGCGCGGTTTGCCAACGATAGTCATGGTTCCTCCCTATGCGCCGGCCGTTGCCAGCTCGGCGGCCAATGCGCGAGTATCCTGAGCGATCCGGATGATGATGAATTCGGCCGGCTTGTTGGTGGCGAGGCCGACCTTGACGACGAGCTTGCCCTCGAAGACCAAGGACGGTGAGTCGAGCACCTCGACGAAGAAGGACTTCTTGGGTTCGCGCGAGCTGAACGCGCCGTTGTTCATCTGCGTCATCAGGAACGCGGTGATGGTGCGGCGCACCCGGGCACGCAGCGACTCGTCGTTGTTGCGGTGCCGGGCAAACTGGAGTCCTGCCTTGAGGCTGCGCTCGATGAAGAGCACGCCGCGCCGCTCGCCGACGAAGGGGAAGTTGCCGTTTCCCTTGAGAGTGCGCGAGCCGTCGATGAACCGAGGCAGACCTGGGCCGGTGGTCAGTGGGTTGATGCGCTTCGGGTAGACGAGATCGCGCTTGCGCTCCTCGAGCACTTCGTCGGTCTCGAAGCCGAGTACGCCCAGCATGCGACCTTTGTCGATGCCTGCCGGTGGATCGTAGACGCCGCCTGGCCGGGCAGCATCGGTGCGGGCGTAGACGCCGCAGATGATGCCCGACGGCGGCACCACGATCTGATCAATGCTGCCGAACACCGACCGCGCAGGGTTCATGACCTTGACGCGAGGCCAGTAGATGGCTGCGTACTCGCTCTGGCCGAGG
>JAZDLZ010000372.1:0-8878 GCA_043801535.1 Pseudomonadota bacterium | reverse complement strand
GAGCTTGCGCGAACGACCGATGCTCTTGAACGTGTTGCTGCACGAGATCGCGGAGCAGGAGGGAAAACGGATTCTGCTGTTCGTCGACCAATTCGAAGAGATCTACACTCACGTTGGTGACGAAGGGATCCGCAGACGATTCGTCGAGGCGGTGTGTCGAGCCGAGGAGTTTTCCGGTGGGCCAGTGCGAATTGTCGTAACGATCCGCGACGATTTTCTCGGCCACGTCGCCGAAGGCATCGAACGGGGATCGGCATTCGAGAGAATAGTCGTTCTTCGCCGACCGACCCCCGTGATGCTCGAGAAGGTGCTGACCATGCCGCTATCGAGCGTGGGGTATCGTTTCGACGATCTGACGCTCGTCGCCGAAATGATAGCGTCAGTACAAGACGAACCGGCTTGCCTGCCCCTGCTGCAGTTCGCCGGACAGATGCTGTGGGAGCGTCGCGATCACGAAAGACAGCTCCTGTTGCGTTCGGCCTACGAGACGATTGGCGGTGTCGCTGGAGCACTCGCCGAGCACGCCGACGGCGTGTTGGCGGGACTCGGTCCCGAGCAGGTCAAAGCGGCGCGCGAGATGCTGCTGGCGCTGGTGACACCCGAGGGTACGCGCCGGGTGGTGGCGGTACGGGACCTGCGGCAGAGCCGGGAATCCGACGGCCACGTCGTGTTCGGACGATTGGTCGAGGGGAGGCTCCTCACGCTGCGAAAGGGAGGCGGCAGGGAAGGAACCGATGCGGTGGTCGAGCTGGCGCACGAGTCGCTGACCCATTCCTGGAAACAGCTTGCGCGGTGGCTGGAGGAAAGCAAGGAAGAGAGAGTGTTCCTGTCTGAGATCGGACGGGCTGCGGAGCTGTGGCAGCAACGAGGACGAAGGAACGAGGAGGTGTGGCAGGGTGACGCGCTGGCGGACGCCCGGCGCAAGCTTGCCCGGCTTTCGACCGAAACGCCTGGCCATGTGGCGGAATTCATGCTGGCCGGGCTGCGCAAGGAGAGGCGGCGACGCCGGAACAAGCGACTCCTGGCCGCCGGCATTATGGCGTTCTTGGCGATCGTCGCGGGCTGGTCGCTACTGCGCGAACGCGAGACCCGCGTGCAGAAAGAACGTGCCGAGCAGCGCGAGATCGAAGCCCAGATCCAGCGAGCCGAAGCCCAGCGCGAAGGAGCAAACGCCGCGCTTCTCCGGCGCGATCTTCTCGAAGCACGCGCCAAGCTGCGCGGATCGCTGGAGACCAGTGACTCAACCATGGGCCGCGTGCTGTGGGGACAACTGCGACAGGACCCGTTGGTGTGGAGCAGAAAGCTGGGCGACCAAGCCATGGACGTCGCCTACGCGCCGGACGGCAGAACAATAGCCAGTGCTTGCGCAGACGGCCGAGTCTACCTGATCGATAGCGAAACTACGACGCTGCGGACGCTGCGAGGCGAGATTGGTCCGCTCAAATCAGTGGCCTTCTCCCCGGACGGACGCTACCTGGCTGCCGGTTCGTATTTTGGTCGAATCGCTCTTTGGAATTTGCTGGAGGGGACTGTCAAGGAATTGGCCGGCCACAGTCAGACAGTTTTCGACTTGGCCTTCGACACCACGGGCACACTATTGGCCTCGGCTTGCTACGACACCACGGTACGACTTTGGGATGTGGAAAGCGGCAACACACTTTTCGTACCATGGCGACACCGGCTCAAGGCGACCAGAGTGGGATTCGATGCAGCCGGTCGTCTTTTCTCTTCAGGCGTAGATGGGATGGTACGAAAGTGGGATGTTAGGACGGGTATCGAACAGCACGCGTTCAGTGGCGACGATGCCTGGTACGGTTTGGCCATCGATGGTGCCCGAAATCGACTGGCCACCGGTGGTTTCAGCGGGACGATTCGATTGTGGCGAGCCGACACTGGCGAGGAGAAGGCCGTTCTGGACGGGCATCGAGACTTGGTCGTTGCCGTTGCATTTGCCGCGGGCGGCCAAGCTCTTGCTTCTGGCAGCACTGACCAGAGCGTACGCCTCTGGGACTTGGCTTCTGGCACGGGTGTAGTGATTGGCCGCCATCAAGACATTGTGACCGGAGTGGAATTCAGCCCGGATGACCGGCGACTAGCTTCCAGCAGTCGCGACGGTACTGTCAAGGTGTGGCGACCATGGGGCACGTCCGACAATGACACCGAGCACGGTCATTCCGGTGCCATCCTTACCCTTGCCACGAGCTCGGACGGCGCAACCATCGCCTCTGGCGGAAAGGACAGGACTGTACGCACGTGGGATACCAGATCGGGTCGGCAGCTAATGGTGCTGGAGGGTCACCGCGGCGAGGTTACCGGCGTGTCATTCGCCCCCAACGGCGGGACGCTCGCTTCGGCGAGCTTCGACCGCGGCGTACGGATATGGAGCACTTCCAACGGCAACGGCGAAGAGTTGGCACCGCGTCACGATGGCAACGTCCTCGACGTCGCGTCGACCGGTGACGGCAAGGACTTCGTCTCGGCTGATGCGAAGGGCGTCGTGCGTTTTTGGAACACGCAAACCCTGTCGCCAAACGGCATGGTGTCCGGGCCCGTGGTTTCCAATTCGATCGCTGTCAGCCCGGACGGAAAATGGATAGCTGGTTCAGCCGAGAAGGACTCTGTTTTCGTGTGGGCTCGGACGACTCTCAGGCTGGAGATGAAGCTTGATGGACATGCTGGAGAGGTCAGAGGCGTGGCATTCACTGCCGACGGAAACACGCTGGTCTCCGGCGGTGCTGACGGGACCGTCTGGCGCTGGGACCTCACAAGCAAGACTGGCAATGTCCTGGGAACGCGTGACGGTCCAGTGACGAGATTGGCGATCAGTCCCGACGGCAGGCTGGTCGGGATCCCGAGCACCGACGGACGTATCTGGGAGCTCGCGACCGGAAAGACGACGGCGGTGTTGGCCGGTCACCGCGACGGGCTCACGGTGCTCCGCTTCACGCCCGACGGCAAACTGGCAATCACCAGTAGCACCGACGGAACGGTGCGCACCTGGGAGGTTGCTACTGGCCGCCCGTACTGGCGGGCGCCGTTGATCTTACGTTCGCCCCCTCGCATCCTTACTCATCTTGGCTGGGCTCGTCTAGACGGCGCGCCGGAGTTGGCGGAGACGACAACGAGCTCGGCTTGGCGGCGAGCGGTGGCGGAGGAGGCCAGGATCGCCGTACAAGCCGCGACCGTGACTGCGACTGCGACCAGCCAGCCTGCCGACAGCGGCGAGAACGACTTGCTGTGCCTGCTCTCTTGCGACGACGAGCTCCAGTTGTGGAAAATGGCCAGAGACGAGCTCCTTGCCCGCAAGCCACTTGCGCGAGTGTCAAAGCTTGCAGCCACGAGGAACGGCTGCCTGGCGCTGGCTGACGGTCGCGCGCTTCTTCTGACAGACGCCACCAGCCCGATCGTCAGCCTTGCCAGCAGTGCGACTGCTCTGACCTTCCAAGGAGGCCACATCCTGGTGGCCAGCGGCAAGAAGGCTCTCTTGTTTGACGAGAAAGGCAACGAACAGGCAAAAATCCCGGTTGATCGGTCGGTGACCGCGCTCGGCATCGCTGGCGGTGGCCGCCTGCTTGTGGTTGGCTACGACGCAGGACACCTCGATCTCCTGCCAATCGGGACGGCGACGACCAAACCGAGCTTCGGCTTCGAAGAGACGATCCGATCGCCGGTCGAGCTGATTAGTGAAGGCCCGCGCCAGACTCTCGTCGTTGGCTATGCAAGCGGCGATCTGGGAATATGGAGCATGGAAACGGGCAGACACCTGCGCCACTTCAAACTGCACGGTCCGGTCGTTCATCTGCTCGTCGATAGCGAGTCTCGTCGACTCTACGCGGCCACCGAAATGGGCGATTACCTTGCCGTCGATCTGACCGCGCTCTATCAGGACTACTGCGAATTGCTGGGCGACATCTGGGGCAATGTGCCTGTGGTGTGGGATGGGGGAGTGCCAGTGGCGCGAAGACCGCCTGCTGATCATCGGTGCCGGTAGTGGAGTGGTACTAGTGCACCGAGCAGGAAATGCAGGGGTCGTAGGAACGGACGAGCATCGAGCAGAGCTTTTCCAACTCTTCGTCGGTCTGACAGACAGTGGAGAACTGGTGGGCGAGCGCTCGAATGTCACCGTGGATCTTGGCGTTGTTCTGCGTCGTCGGGATGACGCAGTTGGCTCGCACGATGCGACCGTCCGCGCCGTACTGGTAGTCGTGGTACAGGATGCCACGCGGCACCTCGACTGCACCGACCCCCTGCCCTTCCCTCGGCTGCACTTCGGCCAACAGCGGAGCGTCCGCCGGAGTATCGAGCAACTCGTCGATGAGGCGGATCGCCTCGTGAGCAACGTGCACGCACTCGACGAGCTGGGCAGCGTTGTTCATGAACGGGTTGTGACACACCGGCTGCAGGCCGAGCATTTCAGCAACGGCCCGGGCCTCGGCGTGCAGGAACTGGTAGTTGTTGTTGAGACGGGCCAGCGCGCCCACTGCAAAGGAATCGCGGGAGAGTCGACACCACTTGGTAGTACCTTCGGGGATCGAGTATTCGTTCGTCATTGCCCGATACTCGGTCTCGTCCTTGGCCACGCCGTCGCTCGACACCAGGCGTCCGCCAATCCACGGATAGCCGAGCTCGCCGCGCAAAGACACGAATTCCGTCTCTGGCGCAAAGGCTGGCATGGTGAGCTTCGACCATAGCTCCGCCGCCTTCCCAAGGTCGGGAATCGCCGATGACAGACGTTCGCGCAGCGCGCGGAGCCGGCTCCGCTCCGGCATCGTCGCCATGCCGCCGACCTGGATCGACACCGGATGGGTAGTGCGTCCGGCAACGGCATCGCACAAGTCGTTCGCCAATCCCTTCAGCTTGGCTGCCAGCCCGACAACCTCTGGCATGGTCTGCACCAGCGGAATAACGCTCGGCACTCCCAAGAAATCGGGCGCAGCCAGGAAGAACAAGTGGAGAACGTGGCTCTGCAGGGTCTCACCGTGTTTGGCGAGCAGCCGAAGCCTTTTGGCTGCCTCCGGGATTGCCACGCCAAAGGCGTTCTCGGTTGCCCGCACACTGGCCAGGCAATGGCCGATCGAACAGATGCCGCGGATACGGGCAGTGAGGATGCCAGCAGACGTGTAGTGCTTTCCCTTGAGAATGACCTCGAAGTAGCGAGGAGTCTCGACGACCTCCCAGCGCGCCTCGACGACCTCGCCACGAGCGATTCGCACCAGGATGTTGCCGTGCCCTTCCACTCGCGCCAGGTGGTGAACGTCTACGTTGAGGTTGATCTTCACGGCATCACCTTTCATGGCGTCACCTCGAATCCACCAAAGAAGCCGAGTCGCTCGGCCACGAGATCCTTGGGGAAACCGCGTTCCTGGACCATGTCGAGAAACGACCGAAAATTCGGCGATTCCGTTGGTCCCCGGCATCCCCAACAGCCGAGTCCTCCAGCAGGACACGGCGCTGCGCAGCCAGCCCTGGTGATCGAGCCAAGGCACAGTTGCCCCTTGTCGAAGAGGCAGGTGTGAAAACGCTGCCGGCATTCGACGCAAACCGGGTACATCGGAAACTGATAGGGCAATCCCAGTATCAGGAATCGCACGACCCGTTCGACCTCGTCCTTCGAGACTGGACAGCCGGGGATCTCGAGATCTACTGGAACGATCTCCTTTATTGCCCTCGTCGGCCCGGTGATCTTGGGATAGCCGCCGTAGACCTCGCGATTCGCCTGCTCCAGGTCAAAGGCATTCTTCTGCCGGTTGACCCCGCCAAAGCAGGCGCAGCTGCCCAGGGCTACCACGACCTTGGCCTGCTGGCGGATCTTGTGCAGCCGTTCTACCTCGTCGCCCCTGGTGATCGCGCCCTCCACCAGCGCAACCTCGTAGTCCGCGGTCGCCACCGACGATACTTCGCGGAAAGCTCGCACGTCGACCGCTCCCAGAAAAGCAACGAGGGTGCTCTCCTTGTTGGCGAGCTGGAGCTCGCAACCCTCGCAGCCGGTGAAATCGAATACGGCGATCTTCGGTCGCCGCTGCTCAATACCTAGGTAGCGCACGTTAGATCGCCTCCTTCAGGTTCATGACCGACCAGTAGTCGAACACCGGCCCGTCGACGCAGGTATACGTCGAGCCGATGTTGCAGCGGCAGCACTTGCCCATTCCGCAGTGCATGCGCCGCTCGAGGGAAACGAACATGCGGTGCATCGGCACGCCCTTGTCATTGAGGCGGCCGCACACGTGCTTGAACATGACCGGTGGTCCACAAACAATGGCGTACGTCTTGTCCGGAACGATCTCGATGCGATCGAGCAGCTTGGTCACCAGACCCACTTCGCCCGTCCATCCAGACCCAGGCCGCTCGACGATGATTCCCAGGTTTACTCCGTCGACCCGCCGCCACTGTTCGTACTGGTAGTCGAAGAGGAGCTGGCTCGGATCGCGAGTGCCGTAGACGATGTGCACTGCCCCATAGTCTGCCCGGTTCTCGGTCACCTGGAAGATCGGGGCACGCAGAGGCGCCAACCCCAGTCCTCCGGCGATGAGCAGGATGTCGTAGCCACGCATCTTCCGCATTGGGAAATGAGTGCCGAACGGTCCGCGAATCCCGATGTGGGCACCCGGCCGAGCCCGGCTCAGCATCGAGGTCACCATCCCTGCCCGCCTGATACAGAGCTCGAGCAGCCCCTTGTTGGAGGCAGAGCTCGAGATCGAGATGGGCACCTCACCGTATCCTGGCACCTCGACCATCACGAACTGCCCAGGCAGAAACGAGAACCGCTCCCGCTCGGCGTCGTCGAGAATTCGCACGTGGAACAGATTCTCCATCTCGGTGAGCCGGACAATGCTGGTAATCGCCGCCCTGAATACCTGGTCGACATGGCGCAGGCGTATGCGGCGCACGAAGTCGAGCGGTTCCCGAAAATCACTCTCCTGGGTAACGTCGTACCGAGTAAGGATCGGCACTGGCTTGGTGGGCGGACAGCGACCCTCGGTCGTCTCTGCCGGGGATGCGCTGCCGTCCTTGTCGGTCGCGGTCGCGGTCGCGGTCGCGTGCTCGCTCATATTGCATCCTCCGTCTGCAAATCGCGGATTACGTCGGGCGGGTTGATGCCGACGAGACATGCCTGTCCGCAACGGTTGCAGCCAACGCACTTGGGCTCGTCGTATTCCTCGACGAAGCCGCGATGCTGATGATAGTAGCGATACTTCAGCCGACTCTCCGGATTGGGACGGAAGTTGTGTCCACCGGCTACCAGAGCAAAGTCGACGAGCGTGCAAGAATGGAGCTGCTTGATCTTCGCGCCTTCGCTGAAGTCCATGGACAGCCGTTCCGACACGCCGTAGCAGTAGCACGTCGGGCAAACCATCGCGCAGGTTCCGCAGCTCAGACACTTCGCTCCCCAACGCTTCCACACTTCCGATTCGAATTCGATGTCGAGAAGACGAGGCAATTCGTGAACGTTGACTTCGATACGGAACCCAGCGGCAATGCGGCGTTTGACAGCCAGATAGTCCTGTCTGTCTTCATCGGTGATTGCCCTGGTCGTCACCCGTTGCAGGGCATTGAAACCGCGATCCGAGCCGATAGAAACAAAATAGCGCTCGCCCAGATCGGTCAAGAACAAGTCGAAACCGCGGTCAACGGCGTCGGCACCAACCGAACGGCAGAATCCCTTCTCGCACGGATCGTGGTCGATCCCCACCACGAAGGTGTTTTGCCGGCGCGACACATAGTAGGGACTGGGAAAAAAGTCGCGGGCCATCACCTTGTCCAGTTTGACGAGCGCCGCGACATCGCAAGCGTGCAGCCCAATGATTGCCCTGGGCATTATTCGGTAGCGGATATCCTGCTTCCAATCTCCTTCGCTGAATTGAAAGGTCGATAGGTTTTCCCGGAAAGGCAGGAAATACGTCTTGGCCGAGTACTCGGTCATGTCGTAATCGAGATCCAACTCCTCGAACCTGCCAATTGGCAGAAACTGGTGGATTGCCTTTCCTGCCACGTTGGTGCCGATCCGCTTCGGACCGACGACCTCGTGGCTCTCGAGTATCAGATTGACGAGCTTGCGTAGCTCATCCTTGACGAGAGCACGGAACAGCATTCTTACCTCCCGGTTGCGTTGCCGATGCAGACGCAGGGATACCCTTCAGGCGATGGCCAACAACGCCCAAGCGCAAGCAGTTACCTATCCAACTTGGTGATGGCAACCACTGCGAGCCTGCTTTCGGGTGCCCAAGAGTGCATCTTCGAGAACCGAACGCCTGTCGTAGCTGATTGATCCCTCGTACTTCGTTCTCGTAGCCGTTGTCAAGCTTTGCCAGAGTCCTCGACACAGTGCTACCGCACGGTGGTTTCGAATAGCACCGGGCTCTTGTGCAGCCTGAGCGTCAATTTTCCGTCTGTGGATACCGTGTGCCGAGTAGTCGGAAAGAAGGCAGGGTAGCCGTCGAAGGCCAGGTCCTTCCCGGATTCGACGTCAGCTACCAAGGCGACAACGTCGAGTGGACCGGAATCGAGGCCGGAGATGTCGAGCGCGCGTTCGTCGGCACCATCGTTCCAGGCCACCCAGATCCGCTTGTTGGCGTTCTCGAATCGATAGAGAAAGAAGCCATCTTCTCCGTGACGGATTGTCTCTTCGATTGAGGCTTGTCCCAGTTTTTCGACGAGGAAACGGTAGGTATAGAAAGCCACTTTGTATTGGGCACTGGCGGGGTCGGTGACGAGACCTTCGTAGTACCAAATGCCATCCGGACAGCCGAACTTGCCATCGACCAGCTCGCCGGAAAAGATGTGGTCGACTCCAAGAGCTAGCGCGTATGGCAACCGGCGGGCATAGTCTAGTGCTTGCTCTTTCTCCGTTTGGTAGACCAGCGTCCCAGCAGCCTCAGGG
>JAZDLZ010000350.1:0-4005 GCA_043801535.1 Pseudomonadota bacterium | reverse complement strand
CACGCCTAGCGTGGAAATCATCGCCAATAAGCTTCTCCACAAACGCATGAATATCCTTTGGGCGCAGACAGTTCTTCGGCCTCGGCTTGCGAAACCGGGGACCGGACGATGTGCGGCGGCGAGACGAGCGGTTCTTGGTCTAGCTCATACCTCTACTAACAGGAAAGAGCCTTCCGAAATTCCCGCGCCATGCCCGGATTCTCCAGAAAAATGAGGGGATCCCTCAGCGCGCGGAGGAGCGTCCGGATTCCGGCCGCCTGTTCGGCATTCTGTCCGATCATCTGTCCGACGGCTGTCCGGTCTTCGGACCGGCTGTCCGACCGCCTGCTGGATGTACCCGAAACTCCTCGTTGGCGTGGCCGGCACGAAGTCTGCTTGTCGCTTCCTCATCATGCCTTCGCTCGATCACGAGGCGCTTGCCCTGCTGTTTCGCGTACGGCCCACCCTGGCTGCCGAGTTGGTGCGTGATGTCCTGGGAGTGTCCCTTCCCGCGCATTCGGCTGCCAGATTGGATCATGCCGACTTCACCCAGATCACGCCCACCTGAATACCGAGCCGATGTCGCGGTCCTGTTCTTCGACGAAGAGCCGGTTCTCGGCATCGTCGTCGAAATCCAACTGGCTCGCGACAATGACAAGCAGTGGGTCTGGCCTCTCTATGCCGCCGCCCTGCGTGCCCGCCGCCACTGCGACACTTGCGTGTTGGTGATCGCACCCGACGAGCAGGTGGCGAGCTGGGCGCGCCAGTGTGTTTGCAAGGGTCTGCATGGAGCCCGGGGAGCGGCGCACCGTGCTTCTCATGGCGGGAAGCATCCTCACCACCATTGCCAGCTACACGCTGGTCAAGGCGGTGCGCGACGCGGTTTTCCTCGCTCGGTTCGGCTCCACCGAGCTGGCATTGCTGTTCGTCATGCTCGCCGGTACTGCCGGGCTGTTCTCGGCGATTGGCTCACGCTTCGCTCACGCCTCCAAGCCGCACCACGCTCTCATGAACTCCAGGTTTCCCGAATAGCCAGTGGCCACCAAGAAGACCTTCAGCTCGGATAGCGGCTTCTCTACCGTGGACATTGTGGAATCCTGGCTCCAGCTCCAGCTCCAGCATAGCACCCGCCGAACCCTGGCCAACCCATGGCGGTGCGCCCCCAAAAACGGCGATATAGCGCCGGATCAGGGTGCGCCCAGTTGCCGGAACGGTAGCAGACGGAATCCGAGGCTGTTGCTACCGAGGCTATCCCCTGGTCCTCTTCCGCCCTCGGCCGATCGCGCGGAGTGTGGGGACAAGAAGCGTCTGCTTCTTCGGCGGCTGGTCCGCACCATCCGCCTCCTGCTCCGAGGCGAGCTTGCACTCCGCGTCGAGTGAGAAGCCGAGCTCGCAAAGGGTTTTCACCGCCTCCTTGCGCCTCTCGGCAGCCACGACGAGGCATCCCGGCGCAAGCGTGCCATTCAGGAACGGCTGGAGCCGCTGGCTGCACCGAAGCGCCTCGAACGTCGGCAGGTCGTTGACCTGGAGCAGCACCACGTTGCCGAGGAACGCTCGCCGGCGTGCGCCTGCCCAGCTCTCGATCGCGATCTTCAGTACCGGTGGCACCTCGTGGCAGAGGTGCTGGCGCAGCCACTCGACGATCTGTTCGGCGGGAATGCCCAGGCCGCGCGCAGCCCGCACGGAATCCGGGGTGATCCGCCAGCTTCCGCCGGCGAAGGTGGCGAACCGCCGCAGGCGGGCCGTGCCGACCAGGGGATTCCCCTTGCCCAGCGACACGACCCCGTGCTCATCCACTCTCCAGTCTCGAATCGCAGATGATGAATCGGCAGTGACAGCGATGCCGAGGTCCTTCGCTCTCTTGCTTGCTGCCCTGGGCGAAGCCACGACGAGCTGCGTTCCTACTTGCCGTCCGCGAGCTGGCTCCTGACCATCGGAGAAACCCACTGCCAAAGCCACCCCGCTCCGAACTACCAGTGCCTCGCGCTTGCGCGACCACTCGGCGAGCGAGCTGGACACGTTGGCCGGCAGCCCGTTGCGACTCCTCGACGTGAGGAACGACTCGATCGCGGCCAGCGTCATGCCTCCCTCGAGAGCCCCGTACACCGACTCGCGGGTGAGCTTGAAGCTCTGCACAACTCCAGTGCCGGACTCCCGCGCTGCGATCCGGCCGAGAGTAATCACTGCCGCTCCGTCCGCGCTGTCGAGATACAGCAGGATTTCGTGGTTTGGCTGGATGGTTAGACACTGCTCACTGCCCGCTGCCCGCTGGATCTTGATCTCGGGAGCGCCGAAGACCGCCTTGCCGACATCCGTCAAGCGGAAGGACCATCGCTCGGAGCTCTCCCTGCCGTTTCTTCCTCTTTCGACAAGGCCCAGATACACCAAGGTTGCAAACAGCGCGTTGGCGACCCACCTGCCCTCGTCGTCGATCCAGAAGGCTCGCGAACGCTCGAATCCACCCCGCAGCTCGTCCTTCCGGGCGGCAGTGGCAAGGTGCGGCATCCAGGAGTATCCGCCCCAAAAGAACGACAGTCCCTCGCTTTCTCCAGTAGCTTCGTAGAGGTCGAGGAGAAACGTCTCCAGGTCATACCAATCGTTCGGGCTGCTCTTGCTGTGGGCAACGCGGGTGAGTGCCCAGGCGAGCATCCATCGTGCCTTGCGCAGCGCGTCCGGATCGATACGAGTGGGTGTCTCGCGGCCATCGCGGTCCGGCACAGCCCCGACGCCGTCCTGCCAGATGTGCAAGTCCAGCCACGCCCGAGTACAACGCCACGCGAGCGCCGCGTGGGAGAGCCGGGCCAGGCTTTCGATTCGCTCGGGAACGAGCCACCCGCTGTCCTCGTCGTGCTGGACCACTCCCATGGCGCAGAGCAGGGCATAGTTGAGGACGACCCGGTCCGGCGGCTCGAGCGGATCGCTGGGCTGAGGGGGGAGTAGCTTTGCCAGTTTGTTGCGAACCGCCGCCGGCAGCACGCCACCCTGGTTGACCTTCCAGTGGTCCTTGCTATTGAGCGCTCTCGCCGTCTGTTCCAGATCTACCAGGACCTGGGCAGGAGCCCGAAGGCTCGTGGACTCGGGTTCCTTTTCGGCCGGTGCCGATGCCTTCCAGTGGAGCGGGGCAGCCGGCACAACGAGCGAGGAAATGTGACTGGGCAACGAGACACTCGGATACTCGCGATAGCTTCCGTACGAATAGTATTCGCGGTAGCCACCGAGAAGAACCAGACGCTCGCACAGATCGAATACCGGGTCGCCTTGCCGGTGGTAGTAGCTCCGCTCCTCGCGCTTGGGCTCCTTCACGATCCCCCGGGCAATCACCTCCCGGCGAAGGAACGTCCCCGAAATGAAGCCGCCGAACCGCTTGACAACGGCGAGCACCGCCCGACACTCGGGTCCCAGCGCCGCCAGGATTTCGGCGACTCGCCTCGAGTCGTGCCACGCCGAGGTGAGACGCTCGATGTTGTCGGCCTTGGCATTCGAGCCGGTCGCCCTGCCAACCCAGAAGCGCGCGGCCTTCCTTGCTCCCTCGGAGCTCAGATAATCGAAGCTCGGCTTCGCGTGCTCACGCTCGACGGCCAGGACGAAGGGAAGAGTCGTATTGCTCACGATTCGCTCCCCTCCTCGATCTTGGGTGTGTGGCCCGCCGCGCGCAGGGCCTTGACGAGGCTCTCGTCGGCGCCGGGATCGACGAGAGCCATGGTGTCCGACAGCCGTGCGAGGAGGTACCGGCCGATTCGCGGATCACGGCCAAGCTCGAGAAGCTGCGCGACGTCCTGAACCTCCAGGATCGTGGCGTCGGCGAGCACCGACGGTTCGTCGGACGGAAGGAGTGGCAAGAACGGGTCGAGCGGATGATTGGGGACCTTCATGAGCTCACCGCGGCACGCTGGCCGCAACCAAAGAGCGTTCCGCGCTTTGCGCGAGTCCAGACCCTCCCCTCGGGGCGTGCCGCCCCGCCCCATCGAGGGAACCTCGCCGGGGCTCCACCCCTGCTTCGGCGCGACTCCGTGCCGGCGCGACCTT
>JAZDLZ010000341.1:0-3249 GCA_043801535.1 Pseudomonadota bacterium | reverse complement strand
CGCAGGGAAGAGACCCGCGCCCAACCCGAGCGCGCGCTGCGCCTGCAAGGACAGCCACTCGTCGGCCCGGGCTTCTTCGGCGGCATGGTCGTCCTCGAATTCTGAAGCTGCTGCCTTGTTCGCTCCCCCAGGAGGCGTTTTCATGCTCCGAAGAAACCGTTGCCAATTGTCCATATCGTCGTCATCCAGGCCGCTGCTGACCGCGCTTGCATCGTGCGCCAGCCTGGCACTGCTTGGCATCGTCGCCAGCATTGGGTGCAATCCCTACGATCCGAATCTTGGCGAAGAGCCGTTCCGTTGTGGTACCGATATTCCACGCTGCCCGAGCGGGTACCACGACGTCACAATTCCACAACCAGAGCTCGGGGTGGCTGTCTGCGAATGCCACCGCGGCCCGGCGCCGGAGCTCGACGCGATCCACGGCCAAGCCGACGCAATGCCGGACTTCTCTTGCAAGGCCGAAGACGACAAGACCTTCACCGGCGATCCCGATGGAAACGAAAGTATCGAGGAAGCGGCGCCCACGAGGCAGCAGTTCAGCCAAACCGACAAGAGTTGGTCACAGAGCAAGCTGACAATCTGCCCTTACGACGACATCGACGTCTTCGCCGTGCCCATGCCCGAGGCCACCCCGACCCTTCTCGAGGTGCGAATGATTTACGAGCCATCCTTCGGCGCGCTGGCAATGAGCATACTCGACAAGGACAACAAGCCCATCGCGGAAGGAAGTGCAGTGGGCAGCGAAAAGACAGGCGAGCTGATCGCGAAGTGTGCTCCCACGAATGGTGCCACGTACTACGTACGCATCTCTGCTCACAACCGCCCCAATGGCTACGATCTCGCCGTATCGCTGCAGTGGTAGGAGCCGCTATCACCGCTGGGCAAAAATCAACGGAAAGATCGTCGTGAATTCCTCGCTGGATTTGCGGAATCTCCAGCGACGGATGCGATCGGAAAGACAGGAGCTCAACGTCGATCCCTGATTGGGCATGCTGACACTCGAGACGGCACCTGATGTGCCGACCGTGATGGTCACATCCAGTCGACTCACCTTCAGCGTCGGGTCTTCCTTGAGCGCATGCTCGTAGCACCATTTCATGCCGACCTGGTTGGAACGGTAGGCCTTCTGGATGTCGTCGGGTCCGAGAGGTCCGAGGTCTTCCTCGACGTCATCGGTGAGCAAGTCGGACTTTTCACCTTCGACCCCAGTTCCCGATTCGCCCGTGGATCCCGATTCTTGGGTGGTAGGCTTGGCAGGTGCGGCACCCGGTCTGGCGGCGGCAGAGGTCGTCGCCCCCCCGGGCTTGCGAACATTCTTGCCAGGAACAGAGCCCTGCTCGGCGCGGTCTGGCTCGTCGCCAGCCGCGGCAATTGGTCGCGACGCACCAGGGAAACCACCCGACTCGTAGAACTCGGCCAGGAATCGATTGGTACCGGTTTTCGATCCTTCCGAATATTCGTCCTCGCTGCTGCCACGCAACACCACGACAAGGAGAGCAACCAGGCAGGCAGCAGCAAGACCACCGCAGACGAGAATCAAGACACCGTGCGGTTTCCGGCGCGGCAACGAGACCGCCAGCGCTGCCCCCAAGTTGGCGTCGAGGTCCCGGGACGTCTTTATCACTCCGGTACCTGCCGCGAGAGGGAATCCGTCCGATGCCTTGACGTCTTCTGCTACCCCTGGCAGACCCCGCCCCCCTCTAGGCGTAATGCGACCAATCGTTCCTGATGGCAGGCCTGTTGGCAGGCCAGAACGTAGGCCCGGTAGAATCGGCAGTCTAACGACTCTGGAAGCCTCCCCTATCTCGACGTCGAACTCGCTTGCGCTTACGATACCATCGTTGGGGGCATCGTCGGCAGCCGCGCCGCTGGCGCCGCCAGCAGCACGAGCGGCAACGGAATCTGGTCCCTGCTCGGCCACCGCATCTGCCACCAGGGCGGCAAGGGCGGACGACGGTCTGCTGCTGGCGACGTGTCCATCAGTCTTTGCTGCCGTGCCATCTGCCCCCTTGAATGCGGGGACCGAAACCGGTGGCGTGGCTCGGCGTGGACGCGGCTCCGGCGGGAGGTACCCTGCCAACTCGGCAACGTCCTTGATTGACAGCCAATCGTCGAAGCCCTCGCGCCAGGCGTACATTTCCTGTCCTGGCCGCTTCCCCGCAACGCGGGTACACGCCTCGGCGAGCGGCATCGGGCCATCCTGGCCCCCGTCAACCGAAATGTACCACTCCTCCTCGGGCGGGAGCGCGACTGGCTGCCCTGCTGCTCTGGTGTCGGCATCCTCCCAGTCCATCTCCTCGCCTGACGTCCCAAGCGATGCGTTGGCCCGACGGCCGGCCGCGCCCCCCGAGGGGCTCGCCATGACGTTCTGAAACGCCCGCTCCAGCGCCGAGCCTAGCTCAGCGCCACCTGTGCCGCCGGCGGGGGCTGCTGCTGCGTTGCTCGATCCCGTCGTAGTTGCGGATCGGCCTGCCTCCTGCTTTTCCCGAACCGTAATCACCGCCGAGCAGTTCTTGCAGCGGATCTTCAAGATCTTGCCGCGTATCCGCTCATCGGCTATCGAGTATCTGGTCTTGCACCGATCGCACTGGAATTTCATGAGAATCTCATCCGCCTGCGGGTGGGACCTTTCCTCGATCCGAAGAAAAAAAGTACCAGACCCAGGTCTCGCTTTCAACCGATGACTCGTTCTCCGAAGGCAAAACGAGTATCGAGCAGATGGCTGGGAACGACCTTTTTCATCGCAGCCATCATCTGACGCCGGCAATCGGGGTTGATTCGCTCGAGCTCGGTCACGAGCTGCTTGACGTGGCTTCGCCGTTGGTCAAGACGGTCAGCCGCCGGACAGGCGGGCCGAACAATCGGATACGAACGCTCCTCTGCAAAAGCAATAGTCTCCGACTCGGTCACGTAGACCAAAGGCCGAATCACCACGTTGCGTCCATCCTCGCTGGTGAGAAGCGGCGGCATTGCAGCCAGCCGGCCGCTGAATAGGAGATTCAGCAACAAGGTCTCCACCATGTCGTCGAGCTGATGCCCGAGAGCAATCTTGTTGCACTGCAACCGCGGAGCCTCGGTGTAGAGGAATCCCCGACGAAAGCGCGAGCACAGACTACAAGGACGCTGCTCGGGCGACGACAGTATGGCAGCAACCGCCTCGGCGATCGGGGCACGGAGCATCTCGTGCTCCACTCCTTCCCTCTCGAGGAACGACTTGATCCTCCTCGCCTCGTAGCCAGGCCAGCCGTG
>JAZDLZ010000335.1:0-11383 GCA_043801535.1 Pseudomonadota bacterium | reverse complement strand
CAGGTCGGCCAACCCATCGCCGTCGACGTCGTCGAGCTCGCTGGTTTCCCCCAGCACGCGCGCTGGCGCGTCGGCGATAGCAACCACGGTGGCGTTCTCGGGTTGCGGCTCCACGTAGGCAAGGGTGAGTGGCGGCAGCGCGGTCTTGCCATCGCGACCCGTGGCTTGCACGCTGGAAAGGCGAGAAAGCCCGGACTCGTCCTGGTAGCCGAGCTGGTAGCGGAGGAGCAGCTCGCCACCGTGGAATACCTCGATGGTCGCTAGCCGCCTGGCAATCCTGGTGGCGAACGTCGAGAGATAGGAGGTGAGAACGTCGGGCCGGGTCTCGTAGGTCAGCCGGATCTCGTTTCGCACCGCCGCTCCGAAGTCGTTGTAGACGATCCGGGCCAGGTAGGGGCGACCGGTCTCGTCGCGCTCGTGCTGGTAGACGATGCGGTTGCCAAAGGTGTCTTCCTGGCGCGCAAGGAGCCAGGCGAACACCCGGTCGCCGTCGCGGATCGTCGCTGTTTCCTCCTCGCCGAACACGAAGAGGTTCCCCGAACGGTTGCGCGCCACCCAGGTTCCGTCCGTGCGCCGCTCTGCTCGCACAAAAGCGCCTTCGATGCGGAATCGGTAGGAGCCATCGGTCATGCGCACGAGCTCCTCGGCGCCTCCTCCTCCCATGCCCCGGACGACGAACACGTCGCTATCATCGTAGGCAGGCAGCCGCCGGTCGGTGCTGCGCTGCACGAATGGGAAATCCAGCGACCAGCCGAGCCCCACCTCGCTATTGCTCGCACCCGGCGAATAGTTGAGGCTCAGGGACGGCACCAGACCATTCACTCCCGGAGGAACGCGAATCGATACCGAGTAGGTCGCGCTGCCAGTCTGGTGGCTCGGCTTGAACGCCACCCCGAGCCCCAGGATAGAGCCCGGTCCGGAAGGAACCGACAATACCTCGGGTCGTACTCCAGATCGGTCGGCTGCCAGCGCCGGAGCAGCGAGGAGACCAATGGCGATGGATGCCGCCACCATGGTCGCCGCCGCCACCGTGGCCACCGTCGTCTCCCTGGCTCGTGCGTCGAGTCTGACGTCTGGCGCCGCCCTCGTCCTGACCTGCCTCGACACCGCCGGCATCACCTGCATGTCTTTGTGGTCCAGTCCGCATTGGCACCGACCATTTCTCGGGGCTCTTGCTTTACAGTTCGTGCTCGTGCTCGTGCTCGAAAACACTGGGCTTTCACCTCGGCAAAGGGCAGTGTTCGAGTGAAAGAGTGTAAAGCGAGTCTGACCGGTGCCTCCGCATTCATCGCTATCGCCCAGCACCGCGTCTGGCCCGGCCACGAGTGGCAAGGCCAAGCGCGCAGCATGCAAGCAACGCCAAGCACACTGTCGTCGGCCGTGGTCTTGCGCGGCGAGGCAGATGACACGAACAGCTTCCTTCGACGTCGTTGCCGTCGGCGGCGAGACCTCCGTCGTCTCCGTTCGGATCTTCGCGGCCGTCGGTACCGCCGCTGCTGTTCGGCCTTCCGTCGGTACGGGCGCCATCGCCGCGGCTCCCGTCACTGCGGTTGCCATCAGCGGAGCTGGCGGCGTCTTCGCAGAGACCGCTCCCAATACAGATGCCGGCGATGCATTCGTCCTCGGTGGTGCAAGCATCTCCATCGTCGCAGTCGCTATGATCCGGTGCCTTGTCGTCTAGTGGACACGCGGCCGTCTTCCCGTCGCACACTTCGGCGACGTCACAGACGCCAGCCTCTTCGCGGCAAACGGTTCCTTCCTCGGTAAAACCGTTCTGCGGACACTCCGCTGACTGACCGTCGCACCGTTCCTCCACGTCACAAACATCAGCCGCCGGACGGCAAACAAACGTGGCGGGCTGTCTTCCATCGTCGGGGCACTCTTGCGAGCTACCGCCACAGTACTCTGCGGCATCGCACGGTCCGGCAGCCTGTCGGCACAGTGTTGTCGCCGGCGCCGGTGGATTGGCGGGACACTCCTTCGCTTTTCCGTCACATTCCGCGGTCAACTCGCAGGAGTGCGGTCTTGCTTCGCGGCAGACCAGTCCCTCGGGCTGCACTGCACCAGGATCATCGGGGGGGCATTCCTTGGCTGCGGGCGATCCGGTACACCGCTCTGGCAGGTCACAATACCCATTTGCTGGCCGACATATTGCCGAGGGGAGCTCCACCTTGTCGACACAGTCGGCCGACTGGCCGGTGCAGTAGTCATCGAAGTCACACTCTGTGGTCCTTAGCCTGCAACGGTCGCTTGCTTCCTTGAACTTGTCGGACGGGCAATCCCACGACGTGCCAGTGCACTTCTCTTCGACATCGCACAGCCCAGCTATTGGCCGACAGACTGTGGTAAGAAGCGTGTTCCAGCAGGAGAAATAGTATTGCTGCGTCTCCGGATCCCACTGCTGCTTGCACTCGTCTTTGGTGCAGTCGTGACCGTCGTTGCAGTCTGCCGGAATGCAGACCGCCTCGGCAATGCCATTGCCGCTCGCCACGATACTACCCGCAACAACAAGCGAGGCTGCGATTCGTGAACGGGTACTGATAGTGCTCATGTTAGTGGACCTCCTTCCGTAGCCTGCAGCCAGCGGCTTTCTGTCACTGGCCGGTATCCTTGCCGAACCTGTGACGAAGCTCTACTCGCACATCGGGTCGTAGGTGAGTGGAGAGCTCGACAACGTGATGTAGCTGTGCTCGATCTGAAAGACGAGATCCTCGATACCGCCCAGATCGAGATCGGCGTTGCTCGGTGCAGCGCTGCCCGGAGGAATCGTGAGCACCCATTCGCTTGCCGCTACCGAGCGACCAAAGAGCTGGGTATCGGCAACAGCCGCGGTTGGATAGGCATTGACTCCGGCCTGGATCTCGACGGTTCTGGCGTGGATCTGGTAGGTGTCGATTTGATCTTGGTGACCAGTCTGGCCTGACCAGCAGCTACGCACGTACGAGGTTCCCCCTTGAGTGAGGCGAATACTGGCATTGTTGTCACCAAGGCCGTTGCCAATGATCTTCACCTGGATGCTGCGAAGCTGGTCGTTGCAGACGCCAGTCGAGAAGATTCCGTTGTCTACGGCGATGTTGGTGGAGAAATGGAACCCGACCGAGCCATCCACGCCGAGGTTCGAAGGAGATAGCAGCACGCGCCGGAATTGCTCGGCTGCCGAGATTTCCGCGCCGGTCACCGAGTCGGTCATCGGGCCATGGATACCGAGCACCTTGGTGCGAAGGCTCACTTCCTCGGACTTGCTCTGCGGTACCCCGAACACCCTGCGGAATTCGTTGAAGTGGCTTTGCATGCAGTCAACGAAGGCCCGGATTTGGCTGGCTCGCCTAGCCGGTACGAGATCGGTGGCGATCGGCGGAAACGTTGTGTTGGTTTCGAGCTCGAAGGCGCGAGCAGCCAGGTAGATTCCCCGCAGCGCACTCTCCCGGGATGTCATTGCTTTGGCCATTGCCCGATCGCGCAGAACACGGATGGTCGGGTCGTTGGCGAGTCTGCTCGGATCGGTTGCCTGCGCTGCTGCCAGATCGCCCTCGGCTTTGATCGACCTTACCTCCTCAAGCAAGGTGTTTATCCGGATTGCTGCGGTGAGGGCACGGATTTTGGCGAGGGTCAGGTCATCGGTAAGCTCGGCATACTGAAGGATCATGTCCTTGACCGACGCCATCGCGTTCAGGTACTCGATCTCGCGATCCGACTCCATGATTCTCATTTGTTGGGATCGAGCGTACCGCTCCTTCTGCACTTCATACCTGCCGCGAAGCTCGTTGAGCCCGGCGCTGACCGCTCCACCGAGCAGACCTGCCACGGATCCGCTGGCCGCGGCGCTCAGCGCAGCCTGGGCCGTCTCTACGTGGATGCGCTTCCAGGTCACCGCGTCCATCTGCTTGCCGGTTTGATCGACGAAGACCATGGTGTCGCTGCGGATGCCGTACACCTGGTTGGCGCGCTGAATCTCGGCCTCGACGCGGGCATCCTGGGAATGGATCCGCGTCGTGGCAATCTGCACGTTTTGCAGCTCTTCCTCGAGCTGGTTGCGGGCCGAGGCGACCTCTCCGCTGGTTTGACCGCAGGCGGTCAATTCAGGCTCGGCAGGGCTGCCGGCTTTCGGCCCGCAGATTGACACCAGCCGGCTGTTGACACTGCGCCTGTTCTCGTCGAGCTCCCTCATGAGATCGTTGACACTCGTATCGAAGCTCCGCGAAGTGTCGAGCGCATCCGCCTCGTCCTTTTCGGCCGCTGCCAGCTCGGCCAGGTGACTGTCGAGCACCTGCTCGTAGTTGGTCGAGCCGTGGCTGGTTCGCAGCGGATCGTAGGTGAACTCGACGTACCCGGGCGGAAGCCCAAGCGGATCGGTCGTCTCGCTGAGACCGATGTATTTCTTGCCAAGCGCGGTCAGTGCCTCGACGAACAGCCCCAGCTCGGGGCTTGCCGGAGCGGCTTGGGCTTGCTCGATTGCCGCCAGCACCACGACCGCGAGCTGCAGGTTCAGCGCCTCGATCGACATCTCTTGACGAAGTGTCTGTACGTCGACGCCGACGCCGCGCATCTTGACCGAGAACCGCTCATCCGCTGCCAGGCGATACCTGCCAAGAAGGTGCGCTAGCCGGCGCAGCGGTCGGTACGATTCGGCGGCCGCTGCCCAGGTCGGTGTCCGCTGGAGCGTGTCGAGAATGTGCAGACCAAAAGCGCGTTGCAGCATGTTACGGGCCAGGGTTCGGCCACCGTCCAGGGAATTGAGCATCGCCTTTTCGACTGCTGTCTCGGCGAGCTCCGCTTCGTACGGAGCACGAAAAGTCTCGACGAGCGCATCGTTGAGCAAGAGCCCGCCAACCGCGGCATAGTCCGAGGCTACCTTGCCGATGCCTTGCAGTCCCTCGCTCAGCCCTTTCCCGGCCGCGACTGCGAACAATGCCTCGGCGCACACGAGATTGGCTGTTCTGATGCAGGCGACACTATCGCTCGACGTGGCGCTATCTGTCGAGACTTGCTCCGTCTTGCAGCGGTCGACAAAAGAGGCGTAGCCTCGGCTCGGCTCGTTGATGAGCAGACCCGAGGTCTCCGATTCGAGTTTGGCACCTTTTGCTCGAATCGCGTTTCCGCAGGAAACCAGCTCCTCCCCGCTCGAGTCGCTGTCACAGGCACCTGGCAGGAGCTTGGCAGCCTTGCGTGCTTCCTCGATACAGGGGGCATCGAGCGCGGGCGGAGTCACGGTCGGGTTGGCCGGGAGAGACGGTGGCGAGGAGACAACGAAGCTGCCTGGTTGCCGGTCCAGCCTACGGCCCAGCACAATGCTTCCAGATACCTTTACGGCATTTGGTAGCAGACCAATCCAGCTTTCCTCGAACGTGCCTTCCAGCCCGCCTCCTGTCGAAGCCTTGAGCTCAAAGCGCATGTCGCGACCGACCTCGCGGTCGAAAAGACGCTCGGAGCCGAGGTCCGAAGCAGCGAAGCGCTGAACCAGACTCCCGGTGAGCTTGCCGTCCTTCCAGGTTGCGCTCGCAGTCACGCCCGCGCCGCTAGCCTCGGAAGGAATCGTTGCTGCGATGGTGGGATCGAAACGGAGCTTGACGGCACCGCTCTCCTCGACGACTTCGATCCGCAGCGGCACCGAGCCGAGCGGTCGAGGCTTGGCATATTCCAAGCTCCCTTGGTAGACACCGGTCACTCCTTGAACGAGGACGTACGCCGCTGCGACGTTGCCGGCCGAGGTATGAACTACCACTGTGCCGTGGTGTACCCCGGTGGCTAGACCAGTGCGGTCGACCGCAAGAGAAACGTCCAGGACATCCGAGAAACTGCCGCGAGGCTCGGCAGCTCGCAGCCAGGCCACCCGAGGATCGATGCGATAGCGTACCGTCTCGCTCGCCGGAGTGGCCATAAGGCGGAGCCTCACGGTAGCGTCCTTTTCGCCGACCTCGACCATCGGCTCCCCGACAACCGAGACCTCGGCTCGCTTGGTTTCTTCGGGCGGCGGATCCGTGTCCGCAGGTGTTGTCGAACAACGTCCCCGCTCGGAGCAATAGACCGATGCGGTGTCGCACGCTTGCTCGGTGTTGCAGCTCTGCACGCACTCGCCGAGGTCGCAGTGGGTCCCGGCGGGGCAATCAGCCGAGAGCTCGCATTCGGGAGCACCCTCGGCCGGCGGGGCATACGGCTCGGGTGTCGTCGTTGCGTCCGGCTGCGGTGCGGCGTCCGGATTGGGCGCGGTCTCCTCGGAACCACCACATCCAGCCGTGGCAGAAGCAGCAGCAGCAAGAACGAGCACCAGCCACGCCAGCGACGGACCACCGTCGGCACGAACTCCCACATACGCACAATCGTTTCGTTTTTGCATACTCTGTCCCCTTGCGGCTGTCACAGCAGGCCTCTTGGTTATAGATTTTGGACCGACTGTGCCATAGACGCTTGGTTGGTGTCAATTCCGGAAGTCCACTTGTCCACTTCGGGACTAGCCAGGATGACGACGGCTAGCGGAAGACATAGACCGCGCCGCTGTCGGTGGCGGTGTTGTCTGCTTGGTTTCCATCGAAGCCTTTCGCTGCGCTGTCCTCGAGGCGCGAGCCCACTGCCAACGTCTCCTCGGAAAGACAGAGGCTGAACCCAAACTCGTCCGTGGTCTCGGTGTTTGTTGCCTTGACGTAGGCCTCTTGAGCCCACGCAGTACCGTTGTGCCGGAAGACATAGACCGCGCCGCTGTCGGTGGCGGCGTTGTCATCTTGGTTGCCGTTGACAGCCGTGGCGGCACTGTCTTCACCTTCGGCACCAATGGCGAGCGCGTTTCCGGCGAGAGAAACGCTCTGGCCAAAATGGTCTGACGCCTGGGTATTTGAGGCCTTGACGTAGGCTTCTTGGGCCCAGACAGCGCCGTTCCGTCGGAAGACATAGACCGCACCGCTGTTCCCGGCGCCATTGTCTGCCTCGCTGCCGCCGACACCCTTGGCAGAGCTGTCTTCGAAGGGAGCGCCCACTGCCAGAGAATCTTCAGAAAGGGAAACGCTGTGACCAAACTCGTCGGACGCCGCGGTGTTGGAAGCCTTGACGTATGCTTCCTGTGTCCAGGTAGTCCCGCTCCGGCGGAAAATGTAGACCGCGCCACTCCCTTGGGATGAATCGTCGTCTGGATTGCCGTCGATGCCTTTGGCCGAGCTATCCTCGCCGTAGGCTCCGACAGCGAGCGTATTGCCGGAAAGAGAGACACTGCTGCCGAAGAAATCCTGTGCCTCGGTGTTGGAGGCCTTGATGTAGGCCTCTTGAGTCCAGGTGCTGCCACTCCGGCGGAAAACGTAGACGGCGCCACTACTCTGTGCAGAATTGTCTGCCCCGTCGCCCCACACGCCGGTCGCTGCGCTGTCCTCACCATAGGCACCGACCGCGAGCGTGTCACCAGCAAGAGAGACGCGATGGCCAAAGTAGTCGCTCGCTTCGGCGTTGGAAGGCTTCAGGTACGCTTCCTGTGTCCAGGTAGTCCCGCTCCGGCGGAAAATGTAAACCGCACCGCTGTTGGTGGCCAGGTTGTCCGCCTGCCCCGCTTTGCCGTCCTCGGCGGATGCACCGACGGCGAGCGTGTCGCCGGAGATCGATACACTGCAGCCGAAGTTGTCCGAAGCCTCGGTGTTGGAAGCCTTGATGTATGCCTCTTGAGTCCAGGTGGCCCCGCTCCGGCGGAGAACGTAGACCGCGCCGCTTGATGGTGCGGAGTTGTCGTCCTGATTGCCATTTATGCCTTTGGCCGAGCTGGCTTCGCCCGCTGCGCCGACGGCGAGCGTGTCGCCGGAGATCGATACTGTTACTCCAAAAACGTCGTCCGCATTTGTATTCGAGGCCTTGGTGTATCGTCGGGTATTCTCGGACCGCAGCACCACCAGCACATACGTTTGCTGCCTGCCAGAAGGCGCCTGAACAACAATGTCGATCGCGATCGGGTCGGGTTTGAGCTGGAAGGCCGCCGATGGCGAGCCGGACAGTACTTGGCTGCCATCAACCGTGATCGTCTCCGCCGCGGCAGCCGCGGTGGGAACAACGGTCAGTGCGTTCACCCACGAGAACACAGTCACCACGTAGGACGTAGTTTCGGACGAGAAGGCTGGACTCAACGTACCAGCAGAAACCTCGAGAGCAACCAGGCTAGCCTCGTCGCTGACACATTGGCTGTTCATGCAGAGCTCGGCCGGGCTGCTGCACGCTCTTCCCGCATCTGTTCCCTGGCAGGTTCCTCGTGCCCCACAGTAGCTGTGGTTCGTCTTTGGATCGATGCATGTCTCTGCTCCCGGCGTGCCGCAGGCAATGAGAGGGGGCATGCAAGTCGGTTGGCAAGCGCCGGCGGAGCAGACCTCGCCGGCCGGGCAGGCTTCACCACCCTGGCCAGCACAGCCGCCGCAGTGGAGCCGGTCGGTCTGGGTGTCGACACAACGTTCGTCGCAGAGGGTGGGCGTGCTGCCGCCACAGGAGAGGCTGCAGGCGCCGCTGGAGCAGACCTCGCCGGCCGGGCAGGCTTCGCCACCTTGGCCAGCACAGCCACCGCAGTGGAGCCGGTCGGTCTGGGTGTCGACACAACCGTCGCCGCAGAGCTGTTGATTGGCAGGACACTTCGGGTCCTGATCATTCGGAGCTGAGCCACCCTCGGAACAGGCTGCCGCCGAGAGAACAAGTGTGATGAAGATGAACGACAACGATAGATGACAGGCCCTTCTCGACATGGCTACCTCCTAGCACAGATTCCGCTTCCTGTGGACCCTATTCACCGCCAAACCTGTCATGCGTCGGCAGAGTGTTCGGTCGCAGATACCAGCGCCCTCGTGCTGACATGCGCATCAGCCTTGGTATCTGACGTCCCCATGACGGGTCGTCGTGTGTTGGCGTCCGAAGACTCGACGGTGCGGCACAAGTCCACGTGTGCTCACCTCTTCGGTGGCGGCAGCTCCACCTTGTAGAAGGTCACCCTTCCGTCTCGATCCCACTGAGTGCGCGGCCCGTCTGGAAAGCCGAATCGATAGGTGGTCTCCTTCTTTTTCTGGCCGTTTTCGTACCATTCGGTGACCAGGCCTTCGCGGTTGCCATACTGGCGCGTCTCTTTGCTGGCCAGCACCCCGGGCCGGTGGTATTTGACACACTCGCCATGCCGCCAGCCATGGGCGAATGCGCAGGTTCCGTATAGGATTCCGTTCTCATCCCAGTAGGTGATCTGCCCGTGGAGTCGGCCATCAACATAGTGCTCGAGACTATGCAGTCTTTGTGATGCATCGTAGTACTTCCATTCACCGACTCGTTTCCCATCGACATACTCACCCTCGAAATACTCACGAGAGCGCTGCAGATACTCGCGCCAGCGTCCGACTCGACGTCCCTGGCGGAAATCGCCTTCGTCCACCACGGCGCCCGTATCCTTGTCGACCGACACCCAGTGCCCTTCTTTCTTGCCATCCATGCAGTCGCCCATAGCGATGCCACGCATCCGCGGCATTTCAGGCTCGATGTCTTCGGGCTCTTGTGGCTCACAGAGCTCCACCCTTGAGAGCGCTGCCTCGATTCGCTGTCGGCGCTTCTGGTAGTCGGGGTCGTGCTCCATGTTGAATGCCCAACGGAGTTGTTCCCAGTTGCACATCGGCACCAGCTCAGCGTTCTCTCGTGCGGGGCCCAAGAAAACCAGCGCCCGGTATTGTCCTTCTTTCAACGCTCGCTTCCAGATCTGCACAACTGCAGGTGCACCATCCAACTTTGCATATCTCTGCAGCTTCACAAGCCAGGCTCGCGTTGGCAGGCACATCCCAAACCACGAAAGCGATGGCTCCGCTTTGAATCCATACCTGGGCTCGACTATCCAACGGATGACGCGCGGCGGTTTCTGATTCTTCTTGTTGAGAATCACCTCGACCTCGGCAATTCCGAGCTCGTGCTCCAACAGTAGACCAAGTGAGCAGGCTCCTCCGAGGCAAAAGTATGGCTCGTACAAGTCTGCCTGGGCAGGTCTGGCAATCGCCAAGAGCACAAGTATCGGCATTGCCTTGGCTGCTAGACCCCTCATTTGCCGCCTGCCTTTCTGCTGGGTCGGAGTGGAGTGTTCGGGCGCAGAGCATACGTGCCTTCTGACGGCCGCGTTCCTTGGCCAACCAAATGGATCGTGGAAAGCGGTATTGTCTCGCTGCCGACGTCATTGAAACGAGCGTTCGTGACGTCTGTTGTCCCGGATCTCCTGTCGACTGCGGTCACGATGTGTGCTCACTCCATCGGGTGCGGCACTTCTATCTTGTGGAAGGTCACCTTTCCGTCTCGATCCCACTGAGTGCGCGGCCCGTCTGGGAAGCCGAATCGAAAGGTGGTCTCCTTCTTTTTCTGGCCGTTTTCGTACCATTCGGTGACCAGGCCTTCGCGGTTGCCATACCGGCGCGTCTCTTTGCTGGCCAGAACCCCGGGCCGGTGGTAGTCGACGCACTCGCCATGCCGCCAGCCATGGGCGTAGCTCCAAGTCCAGCCCACTGTTCCGTTTTCACTCCAGAAGATCATCTGTCCGTGGAGTCGGCCATCAGCATAGTGCTCGAGGCTTCGCAGTCTTTGTGACGCATCGTAGTACTTCCATTCACCGACTCGTTTCCCGTCGACATACTCACCCTCGAAATACTCACGAGAGCGCTGCAGATACTCGCGCCAGCGTCCGACTCGACGACCTTGGCGGAAACCGCCTTCGTCCACCACGTCGCCTGTATCCTCGTCGACCGACACCCAGTGTCCTTCCTTCTTGCCATCCTTGCAGTCGCCCTTGGCGATGCCACTCATTCGTGGCATGTCGGGTTCAGTGTCTTCGGGCTCTTGTGGCTGGCAGAGCTCCACTCTTGAGAGCGCTGCCTCGATTCGCTGTAGGAGCTCCTTGTAGTCGGGATGAGTCTCCATGTTGACCGCTGAGCCGAATTGCTCCCAGCTGCACATCGGCACTAGATCAGCGTTCTCTCGTGCGGGGCCCAGGAAGACCAACGCCCGGTATCGCCCTTCTTTCAACGCCCTCTTCCAGATCTGGACGACTGAATGCGCCCCATCCAGCCTTGCGGATTCCTGCAGTTTCAAAAGCCAGGATCGCGTCGGAAGGCACATTCCGATCCATGAAACCGATGGCTCCGCCTTGAATCCATACCTCGGCTCGACTATCCAGCGGACGACGCGGGGTGGTTTCTGTCTTTTCCTGCTGAGGACCACCTCGACCTCGGCGATGCCGAGCTCGTGTTCCAGCAGCAAACCGAGTGAGCAGGCCCCGTGGCAAAAGTATGGGTCGATCAGGTCTGCCTGTGCGGGAGTGGCGAGGGAGATCGAAAGGAGCACGATCGCGGGAGTCACACTCAAAGGGACGTGCCTCATTTGCCACTCGCCTCAGTATTGGCCTGTAGCGGTGTGTTCG